>JAFGSR010000051.1 GCA_016934515.1 Sedimentisphaerales bacterium | reverse complement strand
GTAAAACGTCCGTACATGATAAAGTTTTTGAGTTCTTAATAGAAGCCTTGGCTTCCGCGGCTTAGGTACTCGTAAAAGTGCGAAAGTACACATAGAGTGACCTTTATCTCAGTCGATAAGCTGTCAAGGGTCAGAAAACGGTTTGGAATTCGGAAAAGATTATCTGTATTAAAATCAAAAGCACCATTCAAATCTTTTTTCTCTCGATCAAACCTAACTGTAGCAATAGTGAGGTACGGGGGTAAGCCGTCTGAAGTAACAACCAAAGCAATACGCTTGGTTATTGAGGAACTTGAGATATTATCTGTTTCTCAACTTGGATATTCGAAAAGAAGATTCAACTCACATCCTTCGATATATATGGGTGGCGTTGCTAATCTAAGCTATATATGCATGAATGTAAAGAATGACTCAGCACTTATGAATAATGAAATAACAGTGAAAATAGGTGATTTATGCTTAGATAGGAGCTGGAAAAATTGGCACAAAAACATGTTTTTTTTCAATCTATTAAAAGTAATAAAAAAAGAGATCGTAGTATATTCGAAGTGGAAGGATAATCTTTATAGGGTGTCTAGATTAATTGGGCAAAGTCTTACATCCAATAACCTGGAACAAGCTTTTCTTTTGAATATGATTGCAATAGAGGCATTGCTTACTGAGCAGGGTGACAAATACACAGAAGTATTGCCAAAAAGAATAGAAGCATTTATTGGCTGGGTTGGGTACTGGAATAGGAGAAACTATAAGGAGGAGATCAAATCTGTATATAAGAAGAGATGTGAATACATTCATGACGGAAATGACAAGCATATTGAAATAAAAGACCTATTGTTCACGGATGATCTTTTGTTTAACATACTATCAAACTTAGTGTCTCATACAAAAATATTCAAGTCGAAGAAAGATATTATTGTTTTTACAACAAAAGTATCGGCAGAGAATGTGTTAGGAGTAGTCGGAAATAAGTCAAAAATTAGGCCTAAAACATTGCATTTTTTTTCACGAAGATATACCGATGACGATTACAAAAAAATATAGCAATCGCATCAACTCGGCCTGGAAATTTCGCTGCGCTCTAACATGAACTGGTCAAGCTGCCGTTGACTAGCAAATTGGGAATGATGTGGCGGGTAATCGGGAAGCAAGGGCTGAAAGCGGGTATAATTGGAAAGCATGTAAAGAGAAGTTAGTGTTCTTGACTTATGGAAGATATGAAACATGAAACTCGTTGCGTTTAGTGTACACAATTATCGCTCGATTGTGGAAGCGTATAAGCTCTCTCTAGGAAACTACACCGTTCTCGTCGGACCCAACAATGAGGGCAAGAGCAACATTGTGAAAGCCATAGCTCTAAGTCTTGGTGTCCTTACCAAGTCACGCCCATATCGGCGTGCTCGAAGAGTTGTCCGCTACTATCGCTCTGAATTTCGCTTCAATTATGACTGGCCTATGGACTTTCCCGTGAGTCTTCAGGACCGGTATCCAGACGGGCGTTCGTGGTTCACTCTCGAATTCGCACTCACGGATGATGATTTCACGAAGTTTCGGGAAACCGTTGGTGTAAATCTGACGACAAATCTAAAGATTAAACTCGGATTTGGCCCGGAGGACGCATCGTTTGAGGTGTTGATGAAGGGAAGAGGGAAGAAGAATCTGAACAGCAAACGCGAAGAGATTAGCAGATTCATACGAAAACATGTATCATCGCAGTATATATCCGCACTAAGACCATCAGAGATGGCAATTGACTTGGTCGATGGACTCATCGAAAGTGAACTGTCAGCCCTCGAATCAGATCCTGATTACGAGAGGCTGATAATAGACCTACAGAACCTTCAGAAACCAATATTGGACAAGATAGCCGACAAATTGAAGACAACAGTCTCTGACTTTGTTCCCGGTGTGAGAGGAGTCAGAATCACAAACGAGTTGGGCAGTGCATTCCGCACCAATTTCAATATTTTGGTCGACGATGGCGCAGAAACCGCACTGGCTTCAAAAGGAGATGGTATTATTAGTTTGACGACTATGTCGCTCATGAAGCACGTGAGCGAAGAAAGCATCGGAGAGGAGTCATTAATTCTGTCGATCGAAGAACCTGAGTCACATTTGCATCCAGAAGCCATTCACGGTCTTCGGCAAGTGCTAAAGGACATTTCCAAGAGGCAGCAAGTTATCATCACAACACATTCGCCCATACTAGTTGAAAGAGAACAAGTTACACAGAACATCCTTGTGCGTGATGGCCGTGCGGCGAGGGCAAGGCACATCAGCGATATCAGGAACGCGCTGGGCATACAGATGGGCGACAACCTAATCGGATCTTACGCTGTACTGCTAGTGGAGGGAGAGGAAGACAGAGACTTACTCTTGTCATGGCTTGCTGCGATTTCTCCACAGCTAAAATCTGCCCTTTCACGACGGATTCTTGTCATCGATCACTTGGGCGGCGCCACCAATCTTCACTACAAGGTCACGTTCTATAAGCAGAATGTCTTCAATATTCATGCATTCATGGACAATGATGATGATGGTCGAAAGTCAATCCAGAACGCAATCGACAAAAACGTGCTGGATCCAGCGGACTACAATCTAGCTACGTGTCAAGGAATGCAGAATAGCGAAATAGAAGACCTTGTTAATATTGATACATATGCAGCTTCTGTTAATCTAAAGTTTGGTGTCAACTTAAATCAACCTCGGTTCCGCAACACACGTTCGAAGTGGTCAGACCGTGCTGCAAAAATGTTTCAGTTGAGCGGTAAAATTTGGAATAAGGCGGAGAAGATAAAAGTCAAGCGTTTTATAACTGATGCATGTGTTGCTCAGGGTGTTACAAGTCTAAACGAACATAAGAGCGTGCCAATCAAAACTCTCGTTGAATCCCTTGAGGCAAAACTAGCAGTCAGAGGGACATGAGGTCATAGGTTGCAGGAAAATCGAATGCGCCGTACCGCTAAAGCCTTCCGACGTTCATTTCTCGCGCGGTCTATGTGGGTCATTGAATAATGAATTAAGAATGGGATTTGTAAGAAAGTTAATGTTATTGGAAAATGGCGGGAACGGACGGACACGGATGGGCAGCATGGGTTGAAACCCATCCTACAATTTTTTGTGGGGGTGAAGGTCGCACAGGGGAAGAGTGCGTTTGAGATTGCCGCGTCGGCTAAGAAGCCTCCTCGCAATGACACTTGGTGTGGGGTGTGTAGAAACAGGATGCCGGCGAGAGGTCGGCGGTACGGGGGGGAGGTAAGAAAGCCTGAAGCTTGAAGCCTGAAGCCTGAAGGCTGAAGAGAAATCAGAAGTCAGAGGTCAGAAATCAGAAGTCAGAGGCCAGAAGTCAGAGGTCAGTGAAAAGTGTGGAAAGTTTGAGGGGGGGTGGTATAATGGGGCGGTTAAGGTGTCGTAAGGGTTCATCAGGTATTCAGCATGTAAAGGAGCAAGGCATGAAAGTTGTGAAGAATGCAGTGTTGTGGTTGGTGTGTTTGGTGGTATTTTGCAGTGTAGCGGAGGCGGAATATGAGCCGGTGGGGGGTAAGATCATGACGCGGTGGGCGGCGGAAGTTAAGCCGGGGAATGTACATGGAGAATATCCGCGGCCGATGATGGTTCGTGATGAATGGCTGAACCTTAATGGGTTGTGGGAATATGGGATTATGCCGAAAGATACGGGCTCGCCGGCCGAATCTCACGGTGAGATACTGGTGCCGTTTTGTGTGGAGTCGGCGTTGTCGGGAGTGCAAAAGACAGTGAAGCCGAATGAAGCGTTGTGGTATCTGCGTAGTTTTGAGATTGCTAAGGGATGGTCGGGGAAAAATATATTGCTGCACTTCGGGGCGGTGGACTGGGAGACGGTGGTGTGGGTGAACGGTAAGCGGGTGGGGTATCATCAGGGTGGGTATGATGCGTTTACGTTTGACATTACCGAGGCGCTGCAGCCGGAAGGGCGGCAGGTGATTGCGGTTAAGGTGACGGACCCGACGGATAAGGGGTATCAGCCGCGGGGTAAGCAGGTGTTGAAGCCGAAGGGTATCTGGTACACGGCGGTGACGGGTATCTGGCAGACGGTGTGGTTGGAGCCGGTGCCGAAGGGGTATATTCGGTCCGTGAAAATTACTCCCGATATAGATCGTCAAATTGTGGTGCTGAATGTGGATGCGGTGGGAATTTCGGAGAGTCAAATTGAAGCGGAGGCTATGTTGGATGGCTTTTCCGGGAAAGCCGAGCTGAGTGGTAAAAATGAGTTTACAATTAAAATTCCCAATCCCAAGCTTTGGTCGCCCGATTCGCCTAGTCTGTATAAATTGCGAATTAAGGGGGCGGGAGATTCGGTGGAAAGTTATTTCGGGATGCGGAAGATTGAGATGAAGAAGGATGAGGCGGGGGTGAATAGGCTGTTTTTGAATAACGAGGTGTTGTTTCAGTATGGTCCGCTGGATCAGGGATGGTGGCCGGACGGATTGTACACGGCACCGAGCGATGAGGCGCTGAGGTATGATATTGAAGTTACGAAAAAGCTGGGCATGAATATGCTGCGGAAGCACGTTAAGGTTGAGCCGGCGCGGTTTTATTACTGGTGCGATAAGCTGGGGATGCTGGTGTGGCAGGATATGCCGAGCGGGGATAAATACATCCGCGGCAGTGATCCGGATATTAAGCGGTCGAAGGAATCGGCGGGGAACTTTGTGCGGGAGCTGAAGGCGATGATCGATGGATTGTATAATCAACCGAGCATCGTTATGTGGGTGCCGTATAACGAGGGGTGGGGGCAGTGGGATACGGAGCGGATAACTAAGCTGGTGAAGTGGTTTGACCCGACGCGGCTGGTGAATAGTGCCAGCGGGTGGACGGATCGTAAGGTGGGGGATGTGAATGATATTCATAAGTATCCGGGACCGGCGATACCGCCGCTGGAAGATGAGCGGGCGGCGGTGCTGGGTGAGTTTGGCGGGCTGGGGCTGCCGGTGAAGGGGCACACGTGGCAGGATGAGAAGAACTGGGGTTATCGTTCGTACAAGACGAGCGAGGAATTGACGGACGCGTATGTGAGTTTGATTGGCAAGTTGCGGCCGCTGATTGGTGAGGGGCTGTGTGCGGCGGTTTATACGCAGACTACGGACGTGGAGATTGAAGTTAACGGGCTGATGACTTATGACCGGGCGCTGATAAAGATGGACGCGGATAAGGCGGCAGAAGCTAATCGTAAGCTGTATTTGCCGCCGCCGATAATCAAGACCATTATGCCGACGTCTCAGACGGAAAAGCAAACCTGGCAGTTCAGCCTGGATAATCCGGGCGACGGCTGGGAGAAAACGGATTTTGATGATTCCGGGTGGAAGAGCGGTGCAGGCGGGTTTGGCAGCAGCGGCACTCCGGGAGCGGTTATCGGGACGGAATGGAAGGGCAGCGATATCTGGCTGCGGCGGTCGTTTGAACTGGAGGCAGTTCCGGACGATTGGCAGTTGCTGATTCATCATGACAATGACGCGGAGGTTTATATAAACGGTGAGCTGGTGAAAAAGGTTGCCGGTTATACGATCAGTTATGGGTTGGAAGAGCCGGGTGCTGAGGCGGCGGGGGTGTTGCGGGCCGGGAGAAATGTTTTGGCGGTGCATTGTAGTCAGGTTGGCGGCGGGCAATTTATCGATGTGGGGCTGGTGGCGGTGACAGAAGGTCGCTGGTCCAGTCGGAAGGCGCAGCAGTGGTACGAGCAGCAGCCTTGGTTGGTGGGTTGTAACTTTATTCCCAGCACGGCGATTAATCAGTTGGAGATGTGGCAGGGGGATACGTTTGATCCCAAGACGATTGAGCGGGAGTTGGGCTGGGCGGCGAAGCTGGGCTTTAATGTGGTTCGGGTTTATCTGCATGATCTGGCGTATGATCAGGACCCGGACGGTTTTTTGCGGCGGATGGATATGTTCCTGGGCATCGCTAGCGCCCACGGTATCAAGCCGCTGTTTGTGATTTTCGATGACTGTTGGCTGCCTGATCCAAAGATTGGCAAGCAGCCGGAGCCTTGGCCGGGTGTGCACAATTCGGGTTGGTTGGAAAGCCCGGGACTGGAGCAGTTGAAACGTTATTCCAGCGATGCGGAACTGCGTCGGCGGCTGGAGAAATATGTGAAGGCGGTGTTGACGCGTTTTCGTGAAGACGACCGGGTGTTGATGTGGGACCTGTATAACGAGCCGGGTGGCTGGTGGTATCGGCGCGGGGATAAGCCGGGCGATTTCACCAAGGGATTGACAGATGCGCTGTGTGTAGGGCTTTTGAAAGATGCATATCGGTGGGCTCGCCAGGTGGATCCGTCGCAACCGTTGACAAGTTGCTGGAACCGTGGGGCGTATGAGGCTGAAGCGGCATTGGATTGGGCGGATGTCGTTACGTTTCACCATTATGGGAAGGTTGCTGATTTGGAGGAGCTTATTGGTAAGCTGCGGCAAAGTGTTCCAAACCGGCCGATGATTTGTACGGAATATCTTGCACGGGACAGAGACAGTCGGTTTCAGAGCCACCTGCCGGTGTTCCGCAAGCAGCGCATCGGGGCTATCAACTGGGGGCTGGTGGCGGGCAAAACCAATACGATGTGGGGCTGGGATTCATGGAATCATCCCGGCGGTGAAGAGCCGAAGGAATGGTTCCATGATATTCTGCGCAAGGACGGCAGCCCTTACGATGCGGAAGAAGTGAAGTTTATCCAACAGATTGTGGGTGGCCAATAAAGATAAGGTAACTGAAGCAGCGGCGGTGGTGATGGTCGTCAGCGGAAATCCTTATTTTGCAATGGTTTAGGTGGTTTTTCTCGGGGGGAAAATGCATAAGTACATTGCTGGTAAGATTATAGGGCAATTTTGGATTTCAAGCAAGACTGGGTAGTTTGGAGTTGCACTGGGTAGGCGGTTTTGGTATAATAATTGCTGAAGGAGTAGAGTCTCGGTGGGATTGTGGTATTGGGGGCGAACGGTATCGACCGGACGAGATGAGATCGGAGTGGCGTGTCCAGGATGTCAGTGGGCCTGGTTAATCATCTGGCACCAATTTTACATGCCAACAATCAGTTGCGCATGGCTGCTTAATTAGCGGCCCGTTCACGCTGCAACGCCTGCTAGCGGTAGTGAGCGACAAACAGCAGGCTGGCTGGGTACGGTTGTTTGGGACGTATCGGGCGAGAAAATTCTTGAACTAGCGGATGGCGCATCCTGTCGTTTGGAGACGTGATCGGCGAAAATTAATAAATCGACTACACACGTAGAAGCTCCGGTTGAAACGTCACGGGACGGGGGTTCGACTCCCCCCGCCTCCAGTCTTTGCTCGGAGCGACAGCTCTGAGTGAAGACTGTCGCGTCGTAGCGTAAGCGAAGACGGACTATTTACGTAGCTCTGTTGGGATGCTTCAAGCTACGACTCGGCATGCCAGTTTTCGTTCGGAGCGGCAGCTTTGAGTGGAGATTGTCGCTTTGTAGCGTAAGCGAAGACGGGCTATTTGTGCGATTTTGTTAGGGTTTCTAAGTCATTTCATGAAATCTAGTTCCAGACTGAAACAAGTAGCGGTTTGCATCCATAAGCAAGATGGTAATGAACGTTTACGGTTGCGAGGAATAGCTGCATTTGCCCATCAGCAAGATTGGCAGTTAATACTTGTTCGTTGTCGAGAGAACAAAATTGCCTCGGAGTTAAGCTACATAAATCCTGATGGCATATTAACTTACGTAGCCAGGAATGCACTGGTTAAGGCCTCTGAATCCCTGTCGATTCCATTGGTTGATACCGCGACACCGGAAATGGAAATTCCCATGTGGGTAGGAGTAGATGATGCTGAGGCTGGGCGACTAGCAGCACAATCACTGGCAAGGTCAGGTCTGAAGAATTTTGGTTATTGTGGTCTCCGCGGACACCTGGTATCAACAGCACGTCAAAGATATTTTACCGAACACCTGCAGAAATATGGTTTTGTCCCTGCAGTCTTCGCCCGGCGGATAGTCGAATATGGATCGCAGATGAAACTTTTGAGAAATTGGCTTGAGTCATTGCCTAAGCCGGTTGGTCTGCTGGTTTTTGACGATCAACTTGCAGAGCGAGTATTAACGGCTTGTAAATATTCCGGAATATCTGTACCGGATATGGTTTCTATGTTGGGAATCGGTAATGATAACCTGATAGCTACACTGACCCGGCCATCCCTTTCGACAATCGATGTGCCGGCCGAACGAATTGGTTTTGAAGCTGCTCGAATTCTCCATAATGCCATGAATCACTTGCCCATTAAGACTCCACAATTAAAAATTGAACCTGCTGGAGTAACAATGCGGGGAACAACCAATATCCTGATTTCACAGGACTCTATTGTGGAATCTGCTGCTCAATATATCCGTGAGCATTATCAATATCCCATCGGAGTCGAACAAATTGCTGATTTTGTGAGAGCACCGCGGCGGACTCTTGATCGTCGTTTTATCAAAGCTCTGGGACATTCTGTGCATAAGGAACTGACCATCGTACGGATGCAAAAAGCATGTCAGCTTTTGTCTGACAGTCAGGAGAGTATTGGCAAGATCGCAGAAATGTGTGGCTTCCGAGAAACTGCTTCATTCAGTCGGGCCTTCCACCGGGAGATTGGTTGTTGGCCTATTAATCACAGGCGACGGTTACGCGGTTAAACTGTAATTAATCACATTCCTCCCCGGTAGCCATGTCAAAATTATCCTTTCACAGAGTGGTTGTTTTTTTGGGCAAATGTGTCCAAAAATGTTAAATAATTGTCAATAAGTGTCATTGAAGGATCAAGGCTTAATATATAGCATCAAGAAATAAGATTATTGACTACCGGCTATAAATTTGTAAATGCATTTGAGCCGGGGACTCTTGATTGGGTCGATGTAAAAGTTCCTGTTCCGGCAAAGACGATTCTTTTTTATATCTGAGAGCCCGATTAATAATGAATTTCGTTATGTATCAATCAATTTTTTCAGAAATAATTAGCTGAAAGGAGAACTTATGACACGAGAAATTTGTATTATAGCAATAGTATTTTGTTCTACGTCTCTATTATTTGCTACCCGGTTAAGTGCCGATGAAGAAACTCAAAACACGTCGGGAGAAAATTCGTTTTTTGAACATGTAATCGGCAATAAGGTAGTTCAGGTTTCGATGAATGCTGCCGGGGAGTTGACTGAATTGACTAATCTCCGAAGCGGCTGGAACTATGCAGGCCAGCGACGGATTTGGCGTATTTTTTACACCCAAAATGAAGTGAGTGATAACGAGGCTTTAGCTGTTTCGGATCCGAAAATTACTGCAGATGAAAAAAGCATTAAGCTTCGTTATGATACCCTGAAATCTCTGCAAGGAGAGACGCTTAATATTTGTGTTGAAATACAGGTACTTCTGGAAGGTGAAAGCGACGATGTGCAGTGGGTAATTGTTGTCGAGAACAATCAATCAGGCATAACAATTACCGAAGTGCAGTTTCCTTTGGTGGGCAATATTCAATTGCAACCCGGCCAGTCACTGATTCTGAGCCGTCTAGGCGGTAAGCGTTATTTTAACTATAAAGCCTTGGTGCGTAGTAAGCATTCGAAATATCGTATGCCCGACCAAAAAGGCATTCGTTATGGCGTTATGTATCCCGGGCAATCAGCAACGACCAACTGTTTTGTGTTTGCCGCAAATGATGAAGGGTTATATTTCGGCAGCCACGATCCAAGTTTTCAGGGAACCTTTCATTCATTCCTACTAAAAGGCGAAGAATTACAAGCTGGTTTTGTAAAGTATCCTTTTCTGAATTCAGGGGAAAAGTTCACCAGTGCTGAATTTGTCCTGTCATCCTATTCGGGTACCTGGCATGTCGCATCGAAGAAATATCGCAATTGGGCAAATAGTTGGTTTATACCGCCGGAACAACCTGACTGGGTAAAAAAAATGACCGGTTGGCAACGGATCATTCTGCGTCATCAATATGGAGAGTTGCTCCATCCTCACAGCACTATCACCGAGTTAGCCGCCATTGGACGTGAAGCCGGAGTGGATTCGCTGCTGATATTCGGTTGGTGGAAAGCGGGTATGGATGCCGAATATCCGCGCTATGCTTTTGATGAATCCCAAGGGGGGCGGGAACTTTTGGCGGAACAAATTAAACTTGCGCGTGAGCAAGGTACAACTGTGCAACTTTATTTCAACGGTCGATTAATCGATAAGGATTCCGAATACTATCGTTCGGGCGAAGCCAGCAAGGTGTCGATTAAGGATCTTGATGGTAACGAGTGGAATGAATCATATCATTTCGGTGGAGACGGAACCACAACCTGGATGTTTGGTAGAAAAACGTTTGTAGTTGCCTGTTCAACGTCTCAATCATGGCAGAAGAAACGTTTGGAATGGGTGGATAAAGCTTTGTCGGTAGGCGTGGATGCGGTATTCTTTGATCAGATGGGACAGTTTGAAACGCCGTGTACGGATATTCGTCATGGGCATCCGGTGCCTTTAACAAATGCCGCACCTATTCAGGCTTCCTTCATACGAGAAGTTCGGGAGCGGGTTCGGGCAAAGAATCCAGAAGCTGCTTTCGGTACCGAGGTACTTAATGATGTCATGACCATGCAGTGCGACTACATTCATACATTGGGTGGGATGTATGACAGTTCCGGATTTATCGAATGGTTTCGATACACCTACCCTGAAATTATAATCAGCGATCGGGCTATTTATGATGATACTGATATCGAAAGACGCGTAAATATTCTTTTATCGCGCGGGTTGCGCAGCGACGTTGACATTTGGCGTTGCCGCGGAACCATCGCCGATACCCCGAACTATGAAGCGTATCTGGGTAAAGTGAATAAATTACGGAAGAAATATAGTGAGTTTTTGCTGGAAGGGCGATACTGTGATACAGAACCGATTCAGGTGGACAATCCGGGCGTCGATGCACGTGCCTTCCAGTCAGGAAATCTGTTAATGGTCGTATCGACTCAAAGTGAACAAAACAGTGCTGAAGCCGCAATTCAGGTATCCGGTTATCAATTCGTAAGCAAAGATGGGCTGGGCGACTACCAATGCGAACAAAAAGGCAACACTCTTCAGGTTACACTCAAGAAGAACGCTGTGGCACTTGCGATTTTTGAAAAACAATGAAAATCTATCCTGATATTAGAAAGGATGTGAATCATGCTTCAAACTAAACTTGCCAACGTCGAAAAATGTATGTTTGTCGTATTTCTGCTTAGCTTTAGTTCTGTCGCCATGGCACAAACAAAAAAATCCACTTATAACACCTGGAATGCATCAGGGAAATATCCTTGTGTTACCTGGGAAAAATTCCAGTCTTCCGGTCCTGACCTGGAACAAATCGGATTCATTGCGGTTAAACACGCCAAAGACATAAAAGCTTCTAACTGGTCGGTTGGCTGCGAAACTCTTGACCGGGATCAAGCTGTGTTTAGTGTTTACAAGGATTTTGTCGGAGAACTTGGTGCAAAACATGCCCGGCTGCAAAGCGGATGGGCTAAGTGCGAAAAAGAAAAAGGTATTTATACTTTCGAATGGTTAGATGAGCATGTTTACGGTTTGAAAGAACAGGGAGTAGCTCCATGGATTTGCTTGTGTTATGGAAATCCGATTTACGGTTCTGAAATTAAACTGTTTTCCGGTTTGGCCCCAATAACTGATTCGCCGGAAGCAATGGCTGCCTGGCTGAAATATGTCGAAACAACGGTTACCCGGTATAAAGATGTTGTAAAAAAATGGAATATCTGGAATGAACCTTCTCATAAGGATCATCAGGAAAATGAATATGCAAAATTGTTGGTTGCAACAGCGCAGGTCATCAGGAGAATTCAGCCTGATTCGGTTATTCTTGCCGAATGGCAGCACATTAGAGAAAAGTCCTTGGTAAATAGCACTAAAGTGCTGGAATATCTTAAAAAGGAAAACAAATTGGACCTGGTTGATTATTGGACATATCATCCATACTTGCGTAATCCCGATGCTTGTTATGCGAAAGTGGAAGAATACCAGAAACGTGTGCAATCCTATAATCCTAAGTATAAGATGCTCCAGGGAGAAAGTGGCTGTCCTTCAATTCTGGAGTGGGGCCATGCTTTGCGAAATTATCCCTGGACCGAATTCAGCCAGGCAAAATGGGTACTACGCCGAATGGCTGGGGATGTTGCCCGGGATATACCCTCATCGATCTTTACTATCATTGATTTGAAGTACCCGAATATGCTGCAATCTTTTGGCTTGTTACGTGCCAACCTCTTGCATGAAATTATTTACAAAAGACCGTCATATTATGCTTATCAACACATGGCCGGTTTCTTTGATTGTACTGTTAAGCCGATTGGATTGTTGGAATATGAATCTGACTCGTCGCGCAAGATGGAAGTGGCGGGATTTAGCAAAGAAAACAAACCAATAGCATTAATTTGGTATAACGATGAAATCCCAGGTGATGACATAAAATGGGATATGGTTTCCCTGACGATAAAAAATATGGAATTTCATGATCCGGTTTACGTGGAGATGATTACCGGAAAAGTTTACGAAATTGAAAAATCTGACATAAAGACCAAAGAAAAAAATTCTGAATTTACTCAATTACCTGTATGGGACAGCCCCATTATGATTGCCGAACGCTCGCTTGTGCAGTTAAGAAAAGAGAAATAATAAATTAATTTCTGCCGCTTAATAAGTGCGGAAGTTAATATTGAGTCGGAGATAAAATTATGAGTCTGGAAAAAACGGCCAAGCCCAAATGCGGATTGGTGTTGATGGAATGTCTGAGATTTCAGGGGCTCGGTGAGGGAACTGCCGGCGGGACATACGACAGCCGGGTGGAGGAAAAAGCGTCTGGCCTGGTAGAAAAGTTTTCTGCCGATTTTGAGGTTGTCTGCCCGAAAATGATCTCTTCAAGGGAAGCTGTTCCCCAGACCATTAAACAGCTTGTGGAACAGGATGTGGACTTTATTATCGCAGCCTTTTTGTCCTGGTCTGAGGATTTTGCCTGGATAAGGTTTTTGAGAGATGTTCCTGATATTCCTATGATATTTTATCTGCCTGTGGAAAAGGATACCAAATTTGAGGGTATCAGTACGGACAATCTGATTCGTTTCCTGGCGTCCGGCGGACTGGTGGGGACTTTGGAAGGTTCGGGTTCCGTCAAAAGGATGAACAAAAAAATCAGGGTAATTGTCGAAACCGGTTCCGAAGGAACTCGTTCCCGCATTAAAGCTTTCGGTTTGGCTGCCCACGCCGACAATGTCCTAAAACGTTCACGGTTGGGACTGGTATCGCACTTCAATGAAATTATGTGGTCAACTTATGTGGATCCCTATGATTTCTTTGTCCAGGTCGGACCGGAACTTACCTTTATCTCCTATAACCGCTTGAAAGATGCGATAGACAATGTCCCCGACAGCGATGTCAATGAATATGTTAACCAGCTAAAAAGTGATTACAAAGTATTGCCGGATGTGGACGATAAATTGTTCTTTGAATCAGCAAAGGCATCGATAGGACTTTATCATCTGGCGGACGGCATGGGGCTGGACGGGCTTGCTTTAAATGATGTGGATATGGAACTGTTTGAGATGATAGGTTTGAGGCCTGGATTTTATTATCCCGGCTTTGGGGAAAACTCACGCATCCTCTCACCGGAAGGTGACGTAGGGATAGCGGCCCTGACCCTGGCAGCTAAGGTAATGACAGGAAAGCACATTAATTTTGTTGAGCCTTTCTATTTAGATGTGAATGATTGTAGTTTTACTGCCGGCCATGCCGGACCTAATGACTATACTGACAGCAGATTTAAGGACAATGTAATTATTGCCGCTGATGAAAGATTCCGGTCGCAACCTTTCAAATATGCCGGAGCTCCTTTTGCCTGGTATCGAATTCCGGCAGGGGCAAAGACATTGGCCCATTTTTCTCAGTGTAAGGATAATTATAAACTGGTAACCTTGACAGCCGAATCAATGCCGGGAGAACACATCTTAACCGGTTATTCGCACTCTGTTTTCAAAACCAGTGCGCCCGTTAACGAAGTTTTTGAAAAGATCATCTCCATAGGCACAACCCAGCATTTCATCGTAATCGAAGATGATGTCAGGCAATACCTGGCTGAATATGCTTATATTAAAGGATTCGATTATCATTCAATATAAGAAAGAATTTTAGTTAGGAGTAAACAATGAGTTTTATGTTCAATCCTCATCCTTATGATGATAAGACAGCTATTAACAAAATAAATCTAAAAGATAACGAAATAAAGTCTATTCTAAAGGGCAGCCGAGAGATTGCGGCTCATATTGCCGGCGAAGCCGTAAAAAAGCTGGTACAGAAAGACGCTCAATATGTTATCGGCATTGACGGTTATATAACAGCTGAAATCGAGCCATTGTGCAATCTTATTGCACAGTGTTTTGAAACAGAAGGATATCCGGTAAAAGTCGTTTCTGTTTCCGAGATATATAAAAGTTCAAATGAACTTGAATCTTTTTTGCAGCCGTATTTACCCATCGACCCGGAAAAGGACCCCGTCAGACTTTTCGGCAGTTTGTTCGAAGGTGATTTTTCCGCTGTATTCGATACTGAAAAGCTAAATGTGCTGACGGACAAAATCAGCAAAAAGGAATTTTCAGAAAAAATTATTATCGTACAGGGATATGGCGCTGCTCATTCAAGTTTAAGAGACTTTTATAATTCTGTAATATATCTGGATGTCATACCAAAGGAAGTTGTTTTAAGGGTCAAAAACGGCAAGGTCAGAAATCTTGGCGACGCAAAGGTTCGCTCTCACCGGGATACTATGAGGCGAAACTATTACTTTGATTTTGAAATTGCCGGCAAATTAAGAGCGGAAATCCTTAATGATAATCTTGCCGAATACTACCTGCTTAATAATAGTGAAGAAATGCAGATGTTGCCGGCAGAGGTGTTTAACGAAATCTGCTCGCAGTTGGCAACTCAGCCTTTCCGCTGTAAACCGGTGTATAATGAAGGTGTATGGGGTGGCTATTATACCATCTCCCAGAGAAATCTTCCTGAATCTATGAAAAACTGCGCCTGGGTCTTTGATTTAATTCCTCTGGAAGTAAGTGTTATGGTAAAAGCAGGTGAGCATTTGCTGGACATACCCTACTTTACTTTTGTCAAAAAACAAGGTGTATCCCTGATGGGAAAACAGTGCGTAGAGAAATTCGGCGGTTATTTCCCTATCCGGTTTAACTACGATGACACCTATCATAGTAATGGCAATATGTCCGTTCAGGTCCATTCCGGCCACGACTATAACAAGGAAAATTACAATGAACACGGCCGCCAGGACGAAAGTTATTATGTTATTGCAACCGGCCACGACGCCAAGACCTATTGCGGTTTTAAAGAAGATGCAGACGTGGATGAATTCTGGGAAAAGGTCAAGGATTCTGAAGTTAATCACGTTCCGGTCGATTATCAGAAATATGTTCGTGCCGAACCATCCTGTCCGGGCAAACAGTTCCTCTTGCCTGCCGGAACAATCCACGCTTCAGGCCGCAATCAGCTTATTTTGGAAATCGGCAGCTTAACTGTTGGCTCGTACACTTATAAGTTATACGATTATCTGCGTCTGGATCTCGATGGCAAACCAAGGCCGATTCATACTTATCACGGCAAAAACGTGTTAAAGACCGACCGCAAAGGTTCATGGGTCAAATTAAATCTTATCCCTGAACCGGTTACTTTACAAGAAACTGATGACTGGAAGGAAATTATAGTTGGCGAGCATGATCTTATCTATTTCAGTCTGAGACGGGTCGAGTTTGATAAATTCGCCGAGCAGGATACGAATGGAGTGTTCCACGTTCTTACTCTGGTTGACGGCGAAAAAGTTGTTGTCGAATCGATGGAAGAACCCGACCGAAGCTATACGCTGAATTATCTGGATATGGTTGTAGTGCCTGCAAATATCGGCAAATACAGAATCAGAAACCTGGGCAATCAATCCATAAAAATTCACAAAACGCTGCTGAAAGACGGTTTCCAAAATGATTAACGCCCGATATGCATTATCCGTTGATGTCGGTGGCACTTTTCTAAAGTATGCTGTTATTGACAGCGACGGCCGGCTGCTTGATGTAGGTGTAGCTAAAGAACCTGTAGATTCTTCCGGCAGTTACCGGCGGATTTTGTCAACATTCAAAAAAGTTATCGCCTCTGCTTTGAACAGTGTAGAAAAAGACGGTATTAACATTGAAGGAGTTGCAATAGGCTTTCCCGGTCCCTTTGATTATGCCAAGGGCACTTCTCAAATGGATCACAAATTTCAGTCTATTAAGGGGATTAATCTGCCGGCGGAACTGAAAAGCCAAATCCCCAGACTTAAGGAAAAGCCAATAATCTTTGCGCACGACGCCCATATGTTTCTTATGGGTGAAGCTTGGTATGGTGCCGGCAACGGGTTTTCAAACATAGCAGGTATTACCATCGGAACAGGGATCGGGATGGGAGTAATGCAGAACCAGGCAATTGTTGATAATGGAAGCGGAGGCCCTGTCAGGAGCATTTTCCGCCAGCCGTGCAGAAATGCAACGTTAGAGGATTTTATATCAAAACGAGGTATCTTGGCGATGTATAAACAAAGCGATCCTGCCTTTACTGAGGATGTTAAGGAAATTGCTGAGAAAGCACGGAAAGAACAAGAGCAGTCAGCTATTGATGTTTTTAAGCAGGTAGGCTTCATTCTGGGAAATCACCTTAAAGGTATTCTCTGCGAATTTAATATCGAATGTTTAATACTGGGAGGCCAGATTTCCAACGCTTTCGATCTTTTTGAAGATACCTTGCGCGAGGAACTTTCAGACATTAAAAATCTCAAAAATATTACCCAAGCAGAATACATTGATTCTGCGCCTTTGTATGGAGCGGCAAAATTGATTTTTGATGCAGTAAAGTAGGAGTTAACCGTCACCGACATGATACCCTTTGCTGAACACGTTTCTCTGCGCCATTACGGACGCAGTATTGCCGGGGAAGAATAAAAGGAAAACAAAATGCAATATCTTTCGTTAATTGATTGGCTTATCATAATTTTGTATATGATGGGAGTTGTCAGTATTGGTTTCATTTTATCAGGAAAGCAAAAGTCCACAAAAGATTATTTTCTTGGTGGAAAAAATATTCCCTGGTGGGCGGTTGGTTTTTCCATAGTCGCTACGGAAACCAGCGCCGCTACTTTTATCGGAGTTCCGGGATTGGCTTTTGCAGGTAATTTAGGTTTTATACAAAATGTATTGGGATATATAATTGCCAGGATTTTCCTGGCTATTGTAATGGTGCCTCAGTATTTTAAAGGAGAAATCTATTCACCATATCAGATATTAGCTAGAAGTTTCGGCGAAATACCTTGTGTTCTTGCCGCACTTTTCTTTTTAATCGGAGGTTCATTGGCTGTTGGGGTGAGGGTTTATATGGCTGCAATCCCTTTGGAAATTGTATTGGGAATGGAAATCTGGCAGGCTATCTTTATATTTGGTGTTATTGCAACGATATATACACTTTTGGGAGGAATTCAGGCTGTTATCTGGGCTGACGTTATTCAGTTTTTCCTGCTCATCGGAGGTGGAGTCTTTGCTGTTATTTATATCCCCATGCTGCTGGACGGCGGTTATACCGAAGCTATGCACCAGGCAAGAGAAGCAGGAAAATTAGTCTGGTTAAACACCCATTTCACTCTTTCGGCTCCTTTTAATATCTGGATGGGATTAATCGGCGGAACTTTTGTAACCTTGCACTCACATGGTGCTGAACAATTCATTGTTCAACGTTTACTAACCTGCAAAAGTGTTAATGATGGCAGAAAAGCACTTATTATGAGCGCTGTAATCATTTTCCCGTTATTTTTATTGTTTCTTATCGTTGGAGCATTGCTCTGGGTTTATTACCAGGGTAATGATTTCTTGATTTCACCTTTAAATGACTCTGGAAAAATTGTAAATGACCGGGTTTTCCCGATATTCATCGTAACCAAAATGCCCCATATCTTAAAAGGAATGGTATTGGCCGGTTTCTATGCCGCTGCCATGTCATCTGTTGATTCGGGTTTGTCCGCTTTATCAAGCGTTTCCGTAATGGATTTCATCAAAAAGTTCATCGCCAAAAATAAAGATACCAAATATTACATGACACTCTCAAAAAGTACCACAGTTGTCTGGGCGGTTTTGATAATGGCAATTGCTCTTCTCTGTAAACAGGCAACGCTCATTTTTAATTTAGCTTTTGAATTGGCGGGTTTAACTTCCGGGCCTTTATTGGGTGCAATGCTCTTTGCTATAATTGTCAAAAAAGCAAAATGGCAGCCGGTTATTACCGGCATGGTTTTTTCCTTTTTCTGCATGCTGACTATCTTGCTGTTAAATAAATATGAAATATACAGCATTCATTGGCCGTGGTTGACATTAATCGGAACCATTGCCGCAATGGTACCGATGTTTGTTATGAATGCCGTTTCACGACGGCTCCGTTAACTTTTGCGTAAGTCGTTGTAAGCCGGGGTATCGAATCCATCTTACTTCCCAGCTATATGCATTCTTAGAGCAGATCAGTCTTTCCTGGAAACAGAAATACCTTTAATTATAGGACGTAAGGTACGATTATCTATAGCGTTCAAGACGTAAGGTTCGAATTTCCAAAGCGTTGGCCCCAAAAAGCATTCCTGGACGGTCAGGGTGAGTTTATGCTGGGCGTCTCTGATGTACTCAATAAAAACCACAGCGCAATTTTCGCCAACGGCCAATTTACCAGCCACGAAACCCCCGGACGTATGTTTTTTGCCCGGCTGCAGTTGAAGTTCTAAAATAGAAAATTGATTAACTACCCAGTGTAAATTTTTCTATCAAAAACTTCCTGACCGCAGTAAAAAATT
Organism: Sedimentisphaerales bacterium; assembly: GCA_016934515.1. Taxonomy (GTDB): domain Bacteria; phylum Planctomycetota; class Phycisphaerae; order Sedimentisphaerales; family SM23-30; genus JAFGSR01. The sequence goes on along the minus strand of JAFGSR010000051.1, from coordinate 132 downwards.
CTCTAAAATAAGGCTTGATTAATGGGGTGCGTTACAAAATTCTTCATTTTTTTAGGATCAACTCGGAAAAAGTTGGTTGATTGAGAGGAAAAAATGGTTTATTGCCCGGCTAAAGTTTATCGCCTTATTGCC
>JAFGSR010000050.1 GCA_016934515.1 Sedimentisphaerales bacterium | reverse complement strand
TATTGCAATCCCTACAGTGGAAAAGTGAACCGCAGATTTTTTATGCAAAAAAATATTATTTGCTTGACACATCCCTACAAAGATAAAAGCGGAATGTATAGGTTTGTCAGTCAACCGAACAGTCTCCGATGCCGAGTGCACAATCAAGCCACTGTGAAGCCATTTTCGCCAAGTCAAACAGATTTACTTGTCCGTCGTAGTTGATGTCCCCGGGCAAATTACCCCGTCGTTGATTACGACTGGTCAGGACCAAGCCGTTGGCGTCGTAATCGGGAACCCAGATGCGATAGCCGGCGGTGTGGGGCAAACCGCATTCCTGATCGAGGATTCCGATGACATCGAAAACCGGCCTAAGATTGTTGGAGCCTACTTGAATTCCATGACCTCGACCAAGCAAAACGGGGAAGGTTTTTCCGCCGGAGTCAACGATTTCCATAGTAGCGCCGGGAGCCCAGAGTTCCGGATTGACAAATGAGACGTCGTTGATGCGGACCAGACAGGCCTGATAATGTTCACAGCCGGTTTGTCGAGATGAATCGAAGATGAAATCGTCATTTATATCTTTCAGCGAATCCAGCAGCGTATCATTCGGATCCAAGGTAACCAGGTCCGGCTGGGGCAGCCCAAGAGCGGGTTCGATAAGTTTAATGTCAAAATTGCTATTTGGATCTTTGTCGTGTTGTTCATTGATGTTATTTTTGCCATTGTAGAATACGTATTTTCCGGTTACCTGGACCAGATCGCCGGGATGAAAAAGATAACCACTGTTGGGATCATGGTTGATGCGGACAAGCTCATCAATCCATTCGCCGGAGGTATAGCTACCCTCAGGAGGAATCCATCCCAGAATTCCATAATTTTGCCCGATCCAGACGGCGGTACCGGCATGGTCGGAACCGGTGCCCTGGATATAAATCTGCCATTCGCCGCCCATGCCGTGGGGGTCAGTCGGAGTTGGATCCAATAGATTCTCCGGGCTATTGAGAATTATACCTTCAAGAACGACGGTCTCCGGTGGATTTAATCCGCCGAAATCGCTTTCACCATCAGCATTTACGGCCTGGAACTGCTGATGAGTAACCGGCTGAGGGTCAACTGCAAAAAGTGCACAATTATGACAAAACACGGTAATAACCATAACCATAATAAATTTTTTCATACCATTTGCTCCTTTGTACGCTAAGCGCATATTATATAATTATTTGTAACACGTTTTATATAAATATATACGATACGTATTACTGGTCAAGTAAAAAAAGACAGGCAAATTGTCTTCTTAGAATAATTCTGAGATTATTGTAACCGGTCAGGATTAGTTGATTTTCAGGTTGTAGTTTATTCTTCTGGTTCCCTTGGGATCGTAGAGGCCGACGCGGAGGTATTTTCCGATCCACTGGTCGGCGTTTTTGATGCGGAAGGACTTGGTTACGGTGGCCCCGGGGTCCAGGTGCGGAATGGCTCTTTCAAGCCGATCGCTGTCGGGCAGATCGATGAAACTCTGCAGAGAAATTTTCTCTTCGGAAACGTTGGTGACCACCTGCTGAACCAGCAGGTCCGATTCGCCTTCGCGGCGGGCAAAGATCGACAATTCCACGCCGGTCAGTTTGATTTCAAATGGAATCGCCTGGCGGATCCGATAAGGCCGATCGGCATCCAGGGTAATTAAAGTGTCCAGAATTTTTTCACCCCCCAGTTCATTACGCGGAAATTTTAAAGTGATCGGCTGTCGGATGGTTTCACCCGGCCGCAAGGTAAAGCTAAAAGCGATAGGCTCGATAAGCCAGTTTTGTTGATTAATACCGGTTCGTAAAAAGCGAAATCGGCCCGAAACCGGTATCTTAAAAGGATTTTTGAACGACAGCTCCACCTCTCGGCTGAGGATTCCGGCATCAACGACGGACGGATTGAGTTTCAGATTAGCGCGCAGAGACGCCAGAGCGGTGTTAATCCCGGAAATAATAACCGGCTGGGAGGTAATGGCCAATTCGGTCAAGCCGTTATCGGTTTTGAGGGCTTTACGATTGCCGAACATGTCGATTTGAGACACGTTCTCACCCAGCAACACCTTGAACTTTGACATATTCCGGGGATCTTTGGGATTAAAGTCGTCATTCCAACAGATCAGGCAGCCTGTACCTTCACAATCAAAAATCATTGCCGGAACCTTGGGCGCCAGATTGAACTGACCGACATAATCGGCACCGCCTAAATGATCCGCAAAGGTGCGAAACACCGGCAAGAGCTCAGTCGGTTCGTATCTTTGACGAGCGTTGTATTGGGTAAGTTTCCAGGGATGATTGATGAATATCGCCTGAGGATGAGCTATTTTAGCAAAAATAATTCGTTTGGCAAAATCGATCAGCCGATTTTCACGGCTATAAATCTGCTCCGCCAGCGGTTCGATTTTAATCCAGACTAAATCCAGATTTCGATCACGGCAATCCTGAATGTAATCCGGGATCTGAGCTGGAATCACCGCAGAGGGGATTCCCAGGGCAATGTTGCTCGTGCCCACCTGATCCAGGTCAACCTGAAACATGCCGTTGAGGGTGGTAGCGATAACCGTATTGCTGACCAGTTTGTTGAATTCGTTTTGCAAAACATCAATCACGGAGCGAATACGCGGGTCCCACGAAACATTTTCGGTAACGGTGTCATCGCCTATTTGCCAATAGGGTATCTGATGAGCATACTGAGCCAGAACCGAAGCCACTTGCGGTCGCCAGATTTCCGGATTCAGGGACAGAATATCCAACAGTTCCCGGCGATTGATATCGACCTTCAAAGCCAGAGTAGTCGAGATTTCCGAAAAAGCAGCAGTAACCTGAATGTTATTTTGCTGCAGTTCCAGCAGTATCCGGTCGAAATCAGGCGTTGTGGTGATTGATCCAGATTGATCGTTTTTTCTCCTCCAGACGGGTATTTTGATTAGTTTGGCATTGGACTGCCTGGTCAGTTCAATTATTGCATCAAAATCACCGGCATTGTGGTCCAGGGCTAAAACGCCGAAATTTATTCCGCTGGTTGCCGGTGCTCCGGACAACTGGGCCAGCCGGGCAAAAGTCAGTTTGCTGTTGGCGATGAATTTTCCCCCGGACAGAATTTTCAGGTTGGCGTGGTACAGACCAGCTTCAAGGTCGCCCAGGACAATTTCTCGGGTCCGGGCACCATCAACGATCCCGGTGAGCAACCAGGATTCATCATGGATTAATTTGCCGTTGGCTTGATGAACGGTAAGCTGAACCTGATAATCCAGCGAGTTGATGCCCTCGACCTCAATTTGCAGCAGAGCTTCTTCGCTTCCGTCAAATACATTGCTGGTTTTGCTGGTTCGCAAAATTACCCGCGGCAACTGATAAATAGTAATGTCATCAAACCAAGCCACGGCCTTGATGTCCCGCGGAATAATCTGGCTCAGCGAAATTTCATCCTGGTTCCATTGCTGCTGCTGCAATAAATAGATGCCCACGGTTAAATAGCGGGCGCTGGGAAAAGAGCCCGGAATATAAACTTTCAACGGAGCCCAGCCGTCGCTGAGTTGATCGGCATTACTAACCAGCTCTGAACAGTGCAGACTTTCAGGGATTATTTTTCCATTGCGATCAGTAAAGCTGCAGGTAATTTGGGCTCGGCAGGTAGGGGAGTTTTCCAGGTGTACAAAGCCGGCAACCTGGAAATCGCTGCCCGGCTTGATGGGAATCCGTTTTCTGTGGTACTGAAATCCGACACTGCCGCCGTCCGGATTCAGTTTGAAGCTGAATTTGCCGCTCCGGGAGTGGGTCGAATCCAGAATCCCCCCGCCAAAATGGTGAAAACCCGGCTGCGGAGGCGTCTTACTCCAGTACATCGGCAAATCGTCAAGGTGCACATCCCGTTCCTCAAAATCGAAGGTCTGCATCACCCGCTGGCCCGTCAGCAGCGAACCGGTCGAATCAACGGGATGGTCGGTTTCGCTCGGGGCATGGGGATTGACCTGAGCGGTGAACTGATCATCACCCTGAGCCGTTAACTGATTATCAACCTGAGCTACCAGATGGGTGTCAACCAGCACCAAAAAACCGACAGCCATCGTTAAGGCTTTTATCGACAACAACTTAAGCTTTCCGACTCGGACCCGATCAATCATTTAGCCACCAGTATTCACCTGCTTTAGAAGCCTATCAAAAAGCTCATAAACCACGATTATAGGACTTTCCTATCTAATCAGTATCGGCAAAATCACCCAAATTGTTACAGAGTATCAGGACACTTTCACAGTTTTTTCTTATCTCAACTGGAATAAAGCGGTTTTTACCGAACTGGCAGAAACGATCCTGAAATAATTTTTCAACTCCAACAGCTTTTACGAAACTGCAATTTAAACTATAATACCCGACTAATTCCAAAATCCTCGGAGGTTTGGCAGCTTATGCAGCAAATAACCGCGAAATTGAGTTAAAAGAAATGCAGTTTTAAATGCGATTAAGATTGGAAAATTCATGAAAGATAAACTGGCGGATTTGAAAGCCCGGCTGGCTGAGGTTGCCGATCTGGAATCGGCCCGTGCTGTTTTATCCTGGGACCAGGCCACCTACATGCCCCCCGGCGGTGCTCTGTCCCGGGCCCGACAGATGGCAACTCTGGAGAAACTGGCCCACCAAAAGTTCACCGATCCGGCTATCGGTGAACTCCTCGATGAATTACAGTCCTGGCAATCAAGTCTGGATTACGACTCCGACCAGGCCGGCTTGCTGCGGGCTACCCGGCGGAAATACGAAAAAGCAGCCAAAGTTCCCGCCGATTTCATGGCTCAGCTAACCGAGCACACCTCCGCCTCGTTCGAGACCTGGAGCAAAGCCCGGCCGGCAAATGATTTCAACGCGGTCAAACCTTACCTGGAAAAAACGCTCGAGCTTAGCCGACAATTGGCCAATTTTTTCCCCGGCTACCAACACATCGCCGATCCGCTGATCGATTTTGCCGATTACGGCATGAAAGCCCAGACCCTGCGTCAGATTTTCGCCAATCTGCGCAAAGAACTGGTTCCACTGGTTCAGGCCATCACCCAGGCAGCACCGGCAAACGATACCTGCCTCAAAAACAACTTCCCCATCGACTTGCAACGTCAATTCAACCGGGATATCATCCGCCGATTTGGTTATGACTTCAATCGCGGCCGGCTCGATAAAACTCACCATCCTTTTACCATCACTTTTTCCATCGACGACGTCCCCATCACCACCCGCTACAGCGACCAAAATCTTTGCGACGCCCTGTTCAGCACTGTCCACGAAGCCGGCCACGGCATGTACGAACAAAATATCAAAAAAGGCTTCGAAGCTACTCCCCTGGCCACCGGTACCTCCTCCGGAGTCCACGAAAGCCAGTCCCGCTTGTGGGAAAACCTCGTCGGCAGAAGCAGACCTTTCTGGAACTTTTTCTTCCCGCGTCTGCAACAGACTTTTTCCGAACAGTTGGCTTCGGTCGAACTGGATGATTTTTACCGAGCCATCAACAAAGTCCAGCCTTCGATTAATCGAGTTTCCGCTGACGAAGTTACCTATAATTTGCACGTGATGATCCGGTTCGATCTGGAGTTAGCCCTGCTCGAAGGCAACCTGAACGTCGCCGACCTGCCTGACGCCTGGCGTGAGCGCTATCAACTGGACCTCGGAGTCGAACCGCCCGACTATAAAGACGGTGTGCTTCAGGATGTTCACTGGTTCCACGGTACCATCGGCGGAGCATTTCAGGGTTACACACTGGGCAACATCCTGGCGGCACAGTTTTTCGCCGTCGCTACCAGTGTTCACCCCGAAATCAACGATGAAATTTCCCAGGGTGAATTTGGCACCCTGTTTTCCTGGCTCAAGGAAAACATCTATCAACACGGCTCCAAATTCACCGCCGACGAACTGGTCCCACGCGTAACCGGCAGCCCGCTTAGCATCGAATCCTACGTCAGCTACCTCAGGGAGAAATTCGGCCAATTATACAAAATTGATTAACACCACCAGCCCCTCAATTAAAAAACAAAAGAAACGGAAAACATTAACAGCATGACAGCCAAGACAACCATGAACTCAACGACAACTGAAATAGCAAACTTACACGGCATTATTGTCCCTTTGGTTACTCCGCTGCTACAGCGCGATCAGCTTGACGAGGCCGGCCTGGAAAAACTGATTGACCACGTGCTCACCGGCGGGGTGAGCGGCTTGTTCATTCTGGGAACCACCGGCGAAGGAACCAGTCTGAGCTACAAAATTCGCCGGCAACTCATCGAAAAAACCTGCCAGATCAACGCCGCCCGCTGCCCCGTGCTGGTCGGCATCACCGACACTTCAATATCCGAATCGCTGGGACTAGCTGAGCACGCCGCCGACGCCGGTGCCGACGCTGTGGTTGCCGCGCCGCCTTTTTACCTGGATATCAATCAGACCGAACTGCTGCACTATTTCGAAAAACTGGCTGCGGAGCTGCCCCTGCCGCTTTTCCTTTACAATCAGCCGGGAAACTGCAAAGTTGCTTTCGAACCTGGGACCGTTTTGGAACTAGCTCAACTGGACAACATAATCGGCATGAAAGACAGCTCCAAAAACGTCGCCAAATTCCAGCAAACCATGCACCTGCTGGAAAAACCTGTCAACCTGAAAAAGCAGACCAACTCCGGAAAACCGGGTAACTTTTCATTTTTCATGGGGCCGGACAGCCTGATGGCCCAAGCTGTGCTTTCCGGTGCCGCAGGGGGTGTTAACGCCGGCGCCAACCTCCATCCCGGGCTCTACGTCGAACTTTACCAGGCCGCCGCAGCAGCTCAACTCGAAACCGTCCATCACCTCCAGTCCAAAGTGCTTCGAATTCTCTCGGGAATTTACGCTGTCTCCGGTGATCGACTGGGCTCCATCAAAGGTCTGAACTGCGCCCTGAACCTCATGGGAATTGGCACCGGTTTCACCATCGAACCGGTAAGCCCCCTTAATGCTCAACAGCAAAACACCATCAAAACCACCTTGGGAGAGTTAGAGCTAATCTAAACTGTGCTAATAAAAAACTTAGTATTTCTGAAAAATGTGCTGAAAAAGCGACTTTTACCCGGTTAGCCTGTCGAGTCACTTTTTTAGTGCAGCAGAGCGAAAAACTCTTTTCCAACCTTTAATTTGACCCGATTGGCCCATTGAATTATCATAATGACAGGTACAACTATGAAAAAATCCCGGAATTATGGATTCACCCTGATCGAGGCTCTGGTGGCAAGCTTGATCCTTGCGATTGCAGCAGTGGTTGTCTGCGGACTGTGCAACCGGTGCATGGTTAACAACAAACGGGGGCTGGAATACGAACAGGCCTGTCGGTTGCTCGATGAGGTGCTCGACAAATCGGCCACCATCTGGCGGGATAAGTTAATCACTTCCGAAAAATTTTCCGGGGACTTCAGCGAACGTTATCCCGATTACCAATACCAGATTGAATCCGAACTAACCGACGATCCCCAACTCCGCCTGGTAACCGCCACCGTTTCCTGGCAGGTCCTGGACAATCGCTACCAGGTTAGCACTTCAACCCTGATCTATACCGGCAACGAACTTACTACAGCAGCAGCTCCATAACACAATGAAACTAAACCGGCAAAATAACTCTGCTTTTACTCTGGTCGAACTGGTGCTCGCTACCGTAATCGGTGCGCTGGTTGTGATCGTTGCCCTGTCGGCCTATCACAACGTATCACGCAACCGAACCGAAGCCGATTACTATTCACGCCTCATGGCTCAGGGCCGTTACGCACTGAACCGCATCCGCGACGATCTGGCCAATTTTTATCCCTGCAACACCGACAACGGCATCAGCTTTGTCGGAATCCCCTCCGTTGACACCACCGCCGCGGAAAACCACTCCGATCAACTGCGGTTCTACGTAGCTGCCGAGCCAAAATTCGAAAAAAACCTGGATCACTTTACTGAAGTACCTCTGGAACAAACCGCCGGCGACCTTTATGAAATTGAATACCAACTGAAAACCAACGAAAACGACCACACCAAAGCACTCTATCGCCGCATCGGGACCCTGATCTATCCCCAACAAGGCAATCCCGCCGGTCGCTCGATGCGAATCGCCCAAAATATTAAATCCCTCCAATTTGAATATTATGAAAAATCATCCGACCTTTGGCAATCTCAATGGCATCACAATCGGGCAGGACCGGATCTGGTCCGGGTCAGCATGCTACTCAGCGATGATTCTCAAAATAAATTCAAACCGGTAATGATCAGCCAGGAAATCGCCCTGCCGCGCCGAACCGACGATTGGTCTAACAATGATAACCAACAAACCGACACAACAGAACTTTCCGCACCGTAATACCCCCAAAAACCGGGCCTTGGTATTGGTGCTGGTTTTGTGGATTCTGGTGGTGTTAGCCCTGCTGGGGCTGGCCCTGGCCCACAATACCCGTCTGGACAACACCATCCGTCAGACCGCCTGCGACCGCATCAGCGCCCGCTGGCTCGGGCGCGCCGGTATCTACCGAGCCATTAGCCTCCTCAACAACGATGACGGACGTACCGATTCTCCTGACGATCTCTGGTACGATAACGAATTCCTTTTCAAACAAATCCCGCTGGCTGACGGCCATTATACTTTGCAGGCCGACCGCTTTCTACCCGGCAACACTTGTGCCTGGGGCGTCGTCGATGAAGCCTCCAAGCTCAACCTCAACACCGCCTCGGCCCTTGCCCTTGCTGAACTGCCGGGGATGACCGAGGCCCTTGCCGAAGCCATCGTCAACTGGCGAACTTCAGCCGAAACAGACCAGCCTGATGATTCCATCGATCAGGCAGATTCGTTGCCTACTCTAACAAAATCACCTCAGCGGCGGCTACTGACCATCCGAAACCTGCTACAGATCGAAGGCGTCACACCTGAACTGCTTTACGGAGAAGACCTGAACCTCAACGGCCTGTTGGAAACCAACGAAAACGACGGCGACCTTACCGCACCGCCCGACAATAAAGACGGCATCCTGGATCGCGGCCTGCTCGCCTATGTTACCGTTTATTCCTTCGATAACAATCTCGACGGCCATCAGCGTCAACGTGTCAATGTCAACCTGGCTACCGCCGCTGAACTGAGGGACATCCTGGGCCTCAGCGAAGCTCACGCCAACTGGATAGAAGAGAATCGCGACGGGGGCTTCCAGAGTATTGCTGACCTTCTTCCCGAAACCGCCACCCTGACCGGTGCCGCCGACATTAAAATTGAAGACGATCCCGACCTGAGCATCGATTCGGCGACTACCACAGCAACTGCTCCGCAAGCAGTTTCCACCCCAAAAAACACCAAAACCACCGGCCCGGCAGATAAGGAAAAACCCGTCGAACCGCTGGACGCCACCACTTTTCGCCGCATTGCCGACCGCATCACCACAACCGACGCCGAAATAATCCCCGGCCTGATCAACATCAACACTGCATCCCTGTTTGTTCTGGAAACCCTGCCTGAATTAAAACGTGAAATGGCTGAAAAAATTATCGAGCGCCGCCAAACCCTGCCCGAAGGCTTCACCAGCGTTGCCGAACTACTTACCGTCGAAGACATGACCGTGTCCCTTTTCAAACAAATTGCCCCGCTGATCACGGTCCGCAGCAATGCCTTCACCATTCGCAGCATCGGTTACGTCGAACGTTCCGGATTAATCCATCACATCGAAGCTGTAGTAATCAGACAACCCTCCCAATCAGCCCTGATCTACTGGAAAGAAAATCGATAATCCCGCCCATCACACCCCGATCACTACGTCATCGCAATATGCCTTTTGGATTTCCCTGAATCTGAAGGGAACCTCTAAAGCCTCAACAATGCAATTGCCGCCGCAACCATCGAAACAATAATTGTCACCAGCGCAATTCCCCCGATTATATCTTTAGCTGATTCTTCCACAAACCCGAAAGGCTTATTGACCGCTTTTAACGAATTGTCCAGAATCCCCAGTACACCCTGATTTTCATCCCCAGCCATCACGGTCTCTGTTGTTTCCAGTTCCACCGGTTCAACATCTTTATTTGCATCCCCCTGCGTAATACTTTCCAACTCTTCTGCCAGCAATTGCTCGTCTTCATCCATCTCGACGCCGGTTTCAATTTCAGCCTCTTCCTCAACCGGTTCCTCGGTTGCCGACGCATTCGAAGCATCTGCAGATTCAGCATCTTGTCCTGTCTCGATATCATCGGCTACATCTGCTGCTGCTTCTGGCTCAGTTGTTTCAGATGCTTCAACCGCCTCGGTTTGCACATCATCATCACCAGCAACTGATGTCTCGGTCGGCTCTGCTGCACCCGTAGCAGTCTCAGCAACATCCACGTTCTCATCTGGTTCTGCTGGCTCAACGGGCTCAGCATTCTCTTCCGGCTTTGTTATTTCCGCATCCTCAAACGGCGTGGTTTCTCCTGACTCTCCGGAATCCACCTTTGACAGGTCGCCTATTTCCTCCAACTCATTGGCCAACGAAGCCAGCACATCATCAACACCTCCAGCACTCGACGAATCTTCATCTGCTCCATCGGAAACTTCTAATGTTTTTACTACCTGCGGAGTCCATTTCTTCCGATCGATCTCTGCTGCTTCTTTTGCCCCCGCTTCTGACGGATCTGCTTCTTCAATTGAATCCGCTGCTTCAGCCGTTTCTGTAGTTTCCGACACCTCCACTGCTTCGATTGCCGATGTTTCGATTGCCCCGGCTGCGGCCTCGGCTTCAACAGATTCCTCTGCTGCTGCCTCTTCGATGACTTCCGTCGCTTCGGGAACTTCCACTACGTCCCCCTGCTCAACTGGTTCTTCCGTTTCTTGAACTGCTTCTCCACCCGGAGCATCAGGGAACATATCCAGAATCCGATTCACATCTTCATCAGTTCCCTGCACAACCGGTTCGGCAGGTGCGGCAGCTTCGTCTGCTGCCTCAATTTTTTCCTCGTCTTCGGGCAAGATTTTCTGTTGGTTCTCTACAATATTTCCGGAATTTCCGCTATCCTCCGGTGTACTTACTTCTGAATCTCCCCTTTCCTCAATCGGGATCGCTTCGCTGGAAACGCGGTTTTCCGGTTCCTCCTGCAATTCCTTCGCTAATGCATCCAGGTCCTTGTCCAGCCCCTTCAGTGCATCATCAATATCACTCGGCTGCGTCACAACTATTCTTTTTTCAGCTTTCGGACCTGCTCCGCCTGCCGTTTTGGCAGCCTCGGCAGCTCCATCGGGCTGGGCGGCTGCATCAGACGTTGCGTCCATAAGCTGTTCGCTCACATCCGACAGTGCGTCATTGGCGGAATCCAGCAACTCATTAATATCTTTCGAATCAACAGGTGTTGCCGATCCGCTGTTTTCGGATAAATCTTTCGATTTGTCGCTTGATTGATCCTGTGGCTGCTTAGAAGATTCTTCCGTCATGACAAATTACCTGTGTTAATTTCTGGCTCGTTATAATTTTGCTATTTCCGCAAAAACAGGGTATTGATCTTATCGACAACTTCAGATTTACTATATTAATACCATAATTTTTTTAGTCTAATAGCTTTGGAACATCTGCCCTGCCAGTACTGTTGGAGCGGTTTATGAATAAAGGACTTTTTTATTGCTGTCCGATAAATCCGGGTTTATTAGAGCTTGATCCCGATCAGGCCCATCATCTCAAACAGGTTCGTCGCCTCAAACCGGGCGATGCCATTGAGCTTTTCGATGGCCGCGGAACCGCCGCCCTGGCTCGCGTCAGCAAAATCAACCGCAAGGCTGTTCTGCTCGAAGTCGAAAAAATCACCTGTCATCAGCCCCCCAAAAGCCGACGAATTGTTATCGTAGCCGCTCTAGCTAAAGGTGAACGTTTTGATTGGCTCATCAGCAAATGCACTGAAATAGGCGTGAACCGTATTTGCCCGGTCCGGTTCGAACGCACCATCAAGCTCGCCGGATCCTCTAAAAGCTCGCAACGTTACGAAAATCTCGCCATTTCCGCCGCCAAACAATGCCATCGCTGGTTCCTACCCCAAATCGACCCGCCCGCCCAGCTCGATCAGGCTGTTCAAATCCTCAGCCGGGATTACCCCGATGCCCAAATGCTTTTCGGTGAACCAACCGAAAAGACCGATTCCATCTTGCATTACACCAACTGTGAAAAAGACCTCATCTGCTTCGTCGGCCCCGAAGGCGGTTTCACCAACACCGAACTCGAACTGCTTCACCAACACCACGCCCAACCCGTCCGCCTGACCGAAACCATCCTGCGCGTGGAAACCGCCGCCATCACTTTTGCCGCCGTCCTCTGCTGCACCCGCTGAAATTGCCGCCAACCGGACCCGCCCCGTCCTTGCCCCGGTCAGCCTTGTCCCGCCCCATCTTGCCCTGCCCCATCTTGCCCTGACTAGCCTTGTCCCGCCCCGCTTTGTCCCGACCAAACCTAACCTGACTAATCGGAAAATAACAACTAAATCTGTCCAGTTCCCCCCAGGTTAATTGTATCGATGGGCAGCTCGTCAATCGCCTCTGCTTTCAAAATCGCCTCTGCTGTCCAGGGCTGCACCAGCAACGTAAAAGTCTCATCCGCCGAACCGATCTGGACTAACGCGGCATCCGCGCTGCCATCAACATAGAACCGAATAATCACCTGCCCACTAGTTTTCACCTCCTCATTCTCAACCTGAGCTTTAACAAACCGCAACTTCTCTTCCAACACACTCGGCTTTGAATAGACGTTGTTCACCACCTCTTCCTGTTGGTCAGGATCCTGCCGATCCGGGGTTTTACCCACCACCTCCGGAGCATGCCGAACCGTAAGCCAATAGCTGTTGTTGTCCATGTCGATGTGTAAATCACAAGTCTTGTGGTGCTCCGCCGCCAGTAAACGAGCGTACCTAACCGTGTGTGAAACCCGGTTGGTTGAAATTCTCAACGTCGTCCGGTCCATGCTGTGGTAGAATCGATATCCCACCAGCGAGCTGCATAACGCTATCAGCAGCACAACCAGCAGTATCTCAATCAGCGTAAAAGCATCATTCTTGTTTTTGGTAAGTAAAAATTTCATGCTTTTCCTGTTCGACCAGAGACTTTCGTAATTATTAAGCAATCCGTCAATCACTTCTCTTGAGTGTTCTTGTCGGCCAGAGGATAATTTTGTAACCTGTTGTTCAGAGTAACAATTTTCCTGGCTCTTACCCAGTTATTTTTTACCCTTTGTTTTTCACCAATAAAGCTGGTTTTCTGGTTGCCGGCCATCAATTTATCCTTGCGAGTCCCATATAATGTGCTAGAATCACCGCATGCCGACTTTCAGCTACAAAGCCATCAACCGCTCGGGCCAATCAGTTCAGGGCCACATCGATGCTGAAAATCTCCAGCAAGCCTCTGATTCTCTGGCCCGCAAGGGACTGTTCGTCGACGACATCGACCTCATGCCCGGCCAACCCCAAATTGACATATCTACCTTAGGCAAAAAAACTTACAAAATCAAACTCTCCGACCGCGATCGTGCCGAGTTCATCCGTCAACTCGCCACCGCGCTCCAGGCCCAGATTCCCTTGATGACCGCTCTGCAAGTCGTCCGGCAACAGAATCCGCGTCCGGTGGTCAAGCAACTCATCGGTCAACTCTCCGACATCGTAAAGTCAGGCCAGTCATTATCCTACGCACTTAGCCTTTATCCCCGCACCTTCGACAAATTACACATCTCGATGGTTGCCGTCGGCGAAAGCACCGGCTCGCTCGACCAGAGCACCACCCAACTGGCCGACCTGACTGAAAGTGAAATGGAAATTCGCAGCAATATCACCACCGCCGCTTTGTATCCCGCCTTCGTTTTGTGCCTGGGTTTAATTTCTGTCGGCATTGTAGTAACCTGGATTCTCCCCAGAATTCTGCGTACCCTGGCTGCCGATGTGCCGCTGTTGCCTTGGCCTACCCGGATAATTATTTCAATCAGCGATTTTCTCCGCAGCCCGACCGGCTGGTTTTTCTTGGGTGCTTTGGTGGTGCTGGCCCTGTTTTTCCATCACTGGAAAAAAAGCCCCTTCGGCCGGTATTTCTGGGACCGCTTCAAGCTGAAAATCCCCATCTTTGGTACCGTTCAGCGCAAGTGGGCGGTTTCCCGCTTTGCCCGAACCCTCGGCACCCTCACCAGCGGCGGTGTAAACATCCTCGACGCCCTAAAAATTGTCCGTAACACCCTGGGAAACGAGGTCCTGGCTCGTGAAGTCGATCAAACCGTTAATCAGGTCCGCACCGGAATATCTCTGGCAAAAGCATTGCAACACTCCGGCGTCTTCCCTCCCCTGCTCATCCAGATTGCCACCCTTGGCGAACAGACCGGCCAATTATCCAAACTGCTCCAAACCGCCGCCGACGCTTTCGACCGCGACACTCAGGTAGCCATTAAACGCTTCATGGCCATCTTCCCCGCCATTTTGATTTTGGTGTTGGCTTTGGTGATCGGTTTTATCGTAGCGGCAACTTTACTGCCCATCGTACAAATCGATACTGCGATCGCCGGCCTCCAATAGCATCTTTATCTAAACTACCACGCTTAAACAAATCCTGTTATGGATTCTATACAATTTCCATAAGTTCAATTTCGAAGGTAAGGTCTTTTCCCGCCAAGGGATGGTTCAGATCGAGCTTGAGTTCCTGTTCGGTGATTTCGACAACGGTAACCGGAACCCTCTTACCACTTTGGGTATTAACGGCAATACGGTCGCCGGATTTAAGCTCGATGTCCGCAGGAACTTCCTTGCGATCAACCTGGACAACCATGTCGTCGCGGTGCAACCCGTAAGCCTGATCGGCGGGAATGTTGGTGGTTTTGGAATCGCCCACTTCCAGACCCTGAACAGCCTGGTCGAAACCAGCCAGAACCGCACCGGCTCCAAGTTCGAACTCCAGAGGTTCATCACGATTGCGTGAACTGTCAAAAACCGAGCCGTCCGCGAGTGTGCCGGTGTAGTGAACTTTTACTTTGTCGCCACTTTTTGCAGGAGCCATGGCCTGATCCTTTCCTGTGTGTGCCCGGGCAGAAGCCATCTTGAACGATCTTGGCCTTTATCACCCGTGCAGGCTAAATATTTCCTTGCAAGGCAACTATACTATAATTGCTGACCGGAAAAAAATCAAATGCTACTTATTATCAGATTTGATACATAAGTTTGATGATTTTTCTTTTGACATTCAGGGAAAATTGTACATAATAACTTTTTTGGCTCTTTCATAACCTGTCAGGGCAGTTTTTTTTGGACCGAATATTGACGTTTAACTGAATAAAAACCGATATTAGAAGCATGTTTTGTTGCTATGGGTTCTTCAACAGCATGATAAACCGGGCACTGATCGGATTGTCGGGAAAATATGCGGCAAGAAGGTGGATTGCCAATTGCCGAGGCTTTAATTAATTATCCGGGCAGCTTTTCGTTGGCTTTAGCTAAAGGGTACCTCTAATAATTGCTTTTGAGGCGAGAGCGAAAGATTTTTTTCACCGGCAAGGAACGAAAAATGCAGTATATTAGGTGATATTCGGAGTTTTTCGTGACGCCGTCCGGACGAAAAAAGATTAGCTTCTCGGCCAAAATGAATTGTTAGAGGTTCCCTTAAGTTTTTGGCATCAAAATTAAATGAAACAAGAGATCAATGTTCATACGGGCGAAGTTCGGATCAGTGGAAATAACGCGATCATCAGAACCAGTGCTCTGGGGTCGTGCGTGGCCGTGGTTGCTTATGATTCTTTTCATAAAATCGGCGGACTGGCACACATAATGCTCCCGGGGCAGTCGCCGAAAAGTCAAACCGGAAACAACCAATTTAAATACGCTGAAAACGCTATTGCCCTACAACTTCAAATTATGGTAGAATACGGGGCGAAAATTGACCGTATCATAGCGGTATTGGCTGGGGGTGCCAATGTGCTAAACAAACCGAATGATACTATCTGCGAGGACAATATTTATTCGGTGAAACAGACGCTGGCTCAAGCGAATATTCCGGTGAGGGCAGAAGCAATAGGTGCTAATTTACGTCGCAGCATAACGCTTGATGTCAAAGAGGGTTGCTGTTACTATACCGAAGGCAGTAGCCGCGAAATGCTGTTGTGGAATTTTTCCGAAGAACCGCAAATACCGGCCGGGGAAACAAAGGAAGTTATTTTCGAATAACACATCATTATGGCCGAAAAAATTTTCAATATTTTGCTGGTGGAGGACGACGAGGCACAAGCGGCCTTGATAGCCCGAAAATTCAAACACAGCAAAAAGCCCTTTGAACTGACCATTGTTGATACTCCTGCCCAAGCCATAGATTATCTGGACCGCGAAAGTGTGGATTTGATTTTCGTGGACATATTTCACCCGGACAGTGTTTCGGTGGATACTTTTTTCAAAGGCAAACTGACGACCAAATACCCGATTGTGGTGATTACGGATTACGGCGATGAAGTCAGGGTTGTCAAGACAATGAAAGCCGGGGCGATGGACTATATTGTCAAGTCCTCGGAAAACATTTCCGACCTGCCGCATGTTGCTGAGCGAACCCTGCGGGATTGGGACCTCATCGTTAAGCGTCGGCAAGCTAAACAGGCTTTGAGGGCCGCGAATCAGCAACTCACAGCTACCAATCAGCAATTAACAGCCAATGAGCAACAATTACGCGCAGCCAATCAGCAATTGTCAGCCAATGAGCAACAATTACGCGCGGCCAATCAGCAATTGTCAGCCAACGAACAACAATTACGCGCAGCCAATCAGCAGTTGTCGGCCAATGAGCAGCAATTACGCGCGGCCAATCAGCAATTGTCAGCCAACGAACAACAATTACGCGCAGCCAATCAGCAATTGACGGCCAATGAGCAGCAATTACGCGCGGCCAATCAGCAGTTGGAAGCGGCCAACCAGCAACTCATTGCTGCTGAACAACAATTACGTGAAGAGATAAATCGTGCTCAACAGTACCTCGATATTGCCGGAGCGATTATTCTGGCAATTAATGCGAACGGAAATGTGGGCCTGATCAATCAAAAAGGGTGCGAAATTCTGGGATATTCAAAGGAACAGATTCTCGGAAAAAACTGGTTTTCTAATTTCCTGCCGGCCTGGCACCGGAATGAAACCAAATTAACTTTCAGTAAATTGATGGAAAACAATATTGGGCCGGTCGAACATCATGAAAATCCGATTATCACTTCAAAGGGGGAAGAAAAGCTCATCGCCTGGCACAATACGGTAATTAGAGATGATATGGGTAACATTACCGGTACTCTAGCTTCGGGAACCGACATTACCGAACAAAGGCAGGCTGAAAAAAAACTCCAGGAATATCAGCAACAACTGCGCTTTCTGGCATCGGAATTATCCCTGACCGAAGAACGCCAACGCCGACACATGTCCACTCTGCTGCACGATAATATCGGTCAGGTCTTGGCTCTGTCGAAAATCAAACTGGGGTCCATCCGGCAAATGGTTGATACTAATGAACACCGTAAATCAATGGATGAACTCGGTTCAATGATTGATGAAGCAATAAAATTTACTCGAACATTGACTTTCGAATTAAGCCCTCCTATTCTGTACGAATTAGGACTGCAAGCGGCACTGGAATGGCTGGTGGACAAGACTGGGCAGCAACACGGTTTAGAAGTCAACTTTATGGACAGCCCAGTTGAAAGCTCAATTTCCACCGATATTCAAGTGCTGTTTTTTCAGGCGGTGCGCGAGTTACTGATCAATGTGGCTAAACATGCCCGAGCCAGTAAGGTTAATATATCGTTAAAACAACAAGACGATAAAATTGAAATTTCGGTAACCGACAATGGCATTGGTTTTGACTACGCTAAAGTGAAATCATCAACCAGACCGGCCGGATTTGGTTTGTTTAATATTCGCGAACGTTTGACCTTTATGGGTGGTGATTTTCAGATAGATACCCATCCGGCCAAAGGCACAACCATAAAATTGTCGGCACCAATAAAGGGCGAGTGACTAAATGGAAGGCAAAAAAACAAGCATCAGCATTTTACTGGCGGACGATCACAAGATTATCCGGGATGGGTTGCGGGCACTGATAGAAAAACAGTCTGACATGGAGGTTGTGGCGGACGCCGATAACGGCCGGTCTGCGGTAGAACTGGCAACCAAGCTCAGACCTGCTGTAGTGGTCATGGATGTAAGTATGCCCGATTTGAACGGGATTGAGGCGACACGGCAGATATTGTCGCTGCTGCCGGATACTAAGATAATCGCGTTGTCGATGCATTCGGACCGTCGTTTCGTAACGGAAATGTTCAAAGCCAACGCCTGCGGCTATCTGCTCAAAGACTGCGCATTCGAAGAACTTATTCGCGCAATAGAAACGGTCGTCTCCAACCATACCTACCTCAGTCCGGGAATCGCGGATTTGATAGTGGAAGATTTCGTCCACAAACCCACTGGCGAACAGGCTTCGGTGTTTTCGCTCCTGACCAATCGTGAGCGAGAAGTGCTCCAACTATTAGCCGAGGGAAACACCACTAAGCAAATCGCAACTGAGTGTCATGTCAGCGTCAAAACCATTGAAACTCACCGCCAGCATATCATGGAAAAGCTCAGCATTCACAGCGTGGCGGAACTCACTAAATATGCAATTCGCGAGGGATTGACCTCCCTGGACAGGTAATTTCCTCCCGGAAAATTGCCCATCCTGTCCAAGTTTACACCCGTCACTAAAATTGCCTCAGGTTCTAATTCCCCAGCATCTGAATTTCCGCACCAAAAATCACAGTTCTTTTGCCATCAGTTCCATAACCGAAAGACTACGCTGCACACTTCTCTTCATTCAATATTTGTAAGCCCACCAAATAAGGTCCTACCACACAAAGAGTTACAAAGATTTATAGGGCTTAATATCAGGTTTTTCGAAGGCTAAAAACCGAATTTTCCCTATTGCGTAGTAATTTTTATCCGACGATAATACTGATGGTAAGGGATTATGGAGGGGTTGAAGTCCCTGCGAAAAATTGAATATTAATTCTTATTTACTTGGTATGGCACCCGTACCCCACAATCCCCGACCAACGGGCCGTCATGCCAAGTTTTTTTTGCGCCGATTTATGGTAAAATTTAATCCCCCCACCAGCATATAGTGGAAATAATCCGTTAATTTTCACCGCTAATAACTAAAATGCTGCTGTTTTCAGGTTTGCTTGTTCGCGGCGGAGAAAATCGGGTCGAGGTCCCCGGCGAGGGTTTTCAGTGAATTATTTTGCTCCGGGGTGAGCGGTTTAAAATTCATAGCCAAATCTATCGCTAAACGGAACAGGGATTCTTCGCCTGGTGGAATAGCGGCGGTAACGGGTTGACTCAGTGTGAAACGCAAGGCCTGTTCGGCTTCAAAGGGATCGGTTACAGGTTGATACCAGCATTTGGGATATTTTTCACGCAGCGGATCGTTGTTGGGCCACTTCTGGCGAGCCAGGGCTTTTAAGGCCAGACAGGCCATGCCCTTTTGCTGTGCACGGGCGATAACCCGGGGACCGAAATTCCCCTGATAAAAAGTAGCGAAATTAATCGGAAAAAGAATCGAATCAAAATCGTAGCTATCCATGGCGGCTAAGGCGGCTTCAACAGAATGGGCCGAAAAGCCCAGATGGCGGACGCGGCCTGACTTTTGGGCTTCGATAAAAACTTCCATAGCACCACCTTTTGCAAACACCGCATCGACATCTTTTTCCAGATCGGTTATCGCGTGCAACTGGTACAAATCAAAGTAATCCGTTCGCATAGTCTTGAGCGAATTTTCCAGTTCTCTTGCGGCGCCGGCACGGGTACGTTCGGTGGTCTTGCAGGCCAAAAATACTTTTTTGCGATAGGGTTCCAAAGCCGGACCGAGTTTGGTTTCGGCATCGCCATAGGACGGGGCAACATCGAAGTAATTAACCCCCTTTTCAACTGATTCGGCTACGACTCGGTTGGCATGGTCCTGTTCGGCATTCATAACGACTATGCCGCCGAAGCCTATGATGGAAAGCTCTCGACCGGTGCTGCCATAAGGTCTGCGGGACAACCTCGGCGGATTTGAGGATGTTGAAACAGATTTATTGTCCATGGACTTCTCCGTATAACAGCCGATGGTTTGGGACATGGTAACAGTTCCGGCAGCAAGGACGCTTTTCTTGAGGAAATCACGCCTTTTCATGATTAGCTCCTATATCACTAATTGACAACAAAGCAAAGAGAACCATCGGAATGGATAATTAACTTCTTTCCAAAATTATATAACAACAATCGGCTTGGAGTCAAAGATACAGTTAGATAATCCGGTATGCCCAATGAAAATCGTGATTCGGCTCAGCAAGCTTAGATTTTGATCGGATATTTAATCTTTTACAAAACGCCCGCAGTATTCCAGACTGGATAAAATCTTGCCAAAAAGTAAGTTACCGGGTAGAAGGTCAGGCTTTTCGAGGGCAAAAAACCGAATTACCCCTATTACGCAAAATTTCATATCTGACGATAGCAGCTACAGGTAAGGGTAAAGCATAGATGTTGTTAAGATCCTTAGATTAGCAATATTGAATTTTTAAACTTATTACTTGGTGTGACGCTCGTGCCCCACAATCCCCGACCGACGGGCCGTCATGCCAAGTTTTTTTTTGCGCATTGCAGCAAGTCAACTTTCAATTTCATTGGTGGCAATCATCTTTGTTTGTTGCGGACTTTGGTGGTGGTTTTGTTGGTATTTCAAGCGTAGGTAAACCCGCAGAACCTCAGCAACGCTGAGTGCGTAAGCGCCGCAGCCCCGTGGAGTGTGGGGAAAATTGCCGTCTTTGATTTCGGAGATGCTGCCCAGTACGCCCTGGGTCAATTCGCTACGGAATGGTTCAAAAAATGCCAGAGCTTGTTTGACCGCCAGGTCGGAAAAGTCGAATACAGCAGCGCGAGCCTCGACGTATCCGGGGTAAGCCCAAGGCCAGGCGGTACCGTTGTGAAAAGCCAGGCGCCGCTGGGTCTCGTTGCCCGTGTAGCTGCCCTGATACGGTAACCGCGGATCGGCTAAAAGTTCGCCTTGTTCGTTAACGATTTTTAAGGGAACCGCTAAAGGCATCTCGGCTAGCGATCGCAACGAAGCAGAAACCAGCAGACGCGAAGTTATTTTGTCCACGATTACGCGTGAATTTTCAACGGAAACGAGTCCGGCATGAACAGCTGCTAACTGGTTGAACCGCAAAGCATAATCGGATAGCGCCTTTCTCGAAGTGTTGGGGTTTGACGCTATCAAAACATCTGCAAGGTAGCCTTTCTGATCGGACCAAAACAGTTTTGTAAAATTCTGGATTATGAGATCTCGGATTTGGCGGGCTTCTTCGGCATAAGGGGGATAGACCTTCGCCAGCACTTCCAGCACCTGATACCACTGGGCCTGAATCTCCACCGGAAAACCAGCTCTTGGAGTAGCGGCGGGATTGGAAGTGTTCATCCAGGTACTACCCGCCGGGCAGTACAATAAACCGGTTTCAAAATCCAATGCGGGACGATCGGCCCTGATAACGGTTGAAACAACAGGGGAACCGTCAGCAGATTTGCCGGCAACGTTAACCATGGAACCAGCAGCGGTGTTAATACCGCTGCCATCGCGGAATTTTTCGTAAATATCCACGAGGACTTCACGGATGCTACGCTGATCGCCGACCAGGCTCTCCCAAAAATAATCCTTGCCGGTCTGCCTAACAAAATTGTCCGCCGCCAGAAACAATCGCAACGAAGATTCAACATTCAAACAGGTTTTGGGTCCACCGCTAAGCCAGTCCGCCAGAAGTCCGTCTTTTTCGGTGTGGGCGGCATTGAGGATGACATCTTCGGCAACATCCTCCCTGCCGGCGGCGAGCAGACCATCAACGCAAAACAGGGCATCTCTGGTACCCACGCCCAGCCAGGGATACCCCGACAGCACTTGCCAACCCGACGGGCCGCGTACCAGAAACTGATCCAGGGCGGTTACCAACATTTTGGCCAGAGGGTCTTTGCGGGCACTTTCGTTGGAAAGTCTCGCAACAAGTTCATTTTTGACACGTGCATTTTCAGTAAGAGCGCTTCGGTGAGCAGAAATGGTTTCGATGGATTTTGGGCTGGTAGTAATTAAAATTGACTGGCTGTCTTTTTTCCCCAGGGTAACGCTAAAGAAACCGGGAGAAAAGGCGTCACCCTTGCTTGCGTAACCCCGCTGACGATCGAGGGGGTGATCAATGTCGTAAATCCAGTGTGGCTGGCTGACAAATTCACCGTGTCGGGCTATCAAACGCAAGCTAAGCTCAGGGATCGGAGCAAATCCCACACCAACTTGCTCAGATAAAGCCCGACTGGCCTGCTCAAATTTTCTCGGCAAAGGCTGATCGGCCCGACTCTGATCATGATACCCCCGACACTCCAGGTAAAATTTGCTTATCAGAGTAACCGGAACATTGGCTTCACGGAGTTTGTAGCGAACGTAAAGTTCGTTTTCTCCATAAGGCATCACCAGTGAACGCTCCAATATGAGGAAATATTCACCATCATCGTAACTGAACTCCCACAAAGGCTGGGGATAACGGGTAAAACTGGTTAGAAAACTTTCGTCCAGATCAAAATATTTATCGCCGATCTGAACCGTTTCTTTGGCGGTTTTTACCAAAGCCAAACGATTGGCTGGATCAGCAGAATCCGTAGCCACCGCCAATAGACAATCGTATTTACTGTTGATTTGCTGCGGAATCGCCGAACACTGGCAGTAGGACCCCACTCCATTAGTAAGCAGCACGGTTGATGAATCCTTAACAAGCTGCTGTTTTTGCAGTTTCAGTGGATAAATTTTCTGGGAACGCACGGCTTTGAGCCCCGATGGAGCCGAAAGAATGGGGTATTCCTGATTTTGCCACTGCCTTTCAACCTGCCGATCACGCTTGATTTTCCAGTTGAATGTCAGGGTTGCCGTCTGATTTTCCGGTTGCGGCGGAAAGAAGGCCAAGTAGCCCAACTGGTCTTCAGTGGGAATGGATTCTACCATAATGGTTTCGCCGGGTGTTTTCAGATAAGCCGTGCAGGGCAGGAACGTGTAAGTTAACAGCCATTTGTCTCCGGAGATAATGAACTGTTTGTTCCGGTCGGAAAAGGTCCAAACGGCGGAATGGCGATCCACCATTTCATCCGGAATTTCATTTAGCAAAGTCTCGAAGTCGTCGGCGCGTATTAACGTAGCCAATGTAGCCGTATTGACCAGGACAATAAACTTACGAAAGTCATTGACCTGATGAAGCAGCTTTTCCTGATCAATTCTGCCCACCTCATGAGGCTTGAATCTATTCAGCAAAATGCGGTAAATTAACGCGGTTTTCCCGCCGGAAACATCATAGATGGCTGGGATCGTGGGTTTTTGTTCAATTCCACGTGGGAGCAATCGGTAGATTAAGCACCCGCCGGGAGAAAGCGTGCCTTGGAGCAGTTTCCCCACGGGCAGTTGGGTTTGATTCTCGGTAAACAGATCCCGCAGGGCACATTCAGCTTGAAGCTCTCCGGCAAAATCGGTTTGGGCCAGAGGCCAGCGGAATGAACGGGCTTGTTCGACATTCAGATTGATAACGCAAAGAATGATGTTGGTAAGATCACGGTTGGTGCGATAAAAAGCCAATATGTCCGCGTTGTCCAGGTCAACAATCTTGATTCGATAATCCCAAAAGGCCGGATTATCATTAAGAATGCGGTTCAGCCGCGTAATCTCAGAAACCAGATTTTCAGGATTGCCCCAGTTCAAACCTGCGTTGCGGTGAACATCGATCTTTTCCGTCGCCAGCCATTCCACTCCGTTGGCAAAACCCCACGCTCCGACAAAGGAGGTCAGAGCACTAATGTACAACCGCATCCGGGCATAGATCTTCCCCTTCTTCGCTAGCCTGTCATTGTCGTGGGTCTCCGCGTAATGGACCAGCAATCCCTTTTCGGCGGATACCCTCTGCGCGTAATCCAGGTAATTAAAAATCTGCTCCCGGGAATAATTCTGAAATAGCTCCGAATAAGCCCAGTTCATCTGGCCTTCGGTAAGCAGTTTTTCGGTGGTCTCCCAGGGACCCCCCAAACCTTCCAGCAGGAACATTGCATGGGGATATTCTTCACGCACCTTACTGATAATATATTGCCAGACTTCCAGGGGCACCATATACCCGGCATCCAGCCGAAAACCGTCAATCCCCCGACGACACCACACCAGAAAAACCTCGGCCATGTACTTCCAGAGATCGCGGTGTTTGTAATCCAGCTCCACCAGGTCACCCCAGACAACATCCCAGGCTCCCGGAGAAATTATTTTGCCGTTCTTATCAACTTTCCGCCATTGGCTATGGGTAAAGTTGATCGTGCTCGCCCAGCCGGTGTGGTTAATTACCATATCGAGTAGGACCTTGGCTCCCAGTTCGTGTATCGTCGAGGTAAGGTCCAGAAACTGATCCTCGATGGTCTTGTAGCGGCTGAATGTCCCGTACGTATGGTCGATACCGAAATAATCCGTAGTGGCATAAGGGCTGCCATACATCCCCATCCGCCCGTAAGAAACCGGCACCGGATTAATCGGCAACAAATGAATAATCTTCATCCCCAAATCTTCGATGATAAAGGGCAATTCCTCTTTAAAATTGTCAAAATTGCCGCCGGGTGGTATAACGAAAGCACCCTGCTCTTCCAGTGAGCGAATGGTGTTTTCCAGTTTTTCATCCCGCAGTGACGCCTTATTCTTATCTTTTACAAACTGGCGGATGAACGCACAGTAAATCGAATTGTTTCTGCCGTATTCCAGCGGGCAAACCGATATACCAATATTCGGACCAGGTGCCCATTTCACCCAAGGCTGATGCTTATTGGCCGACTCTACCCGGGGCTTGAATTCGAAATAACCCACTTCGTTCAGAAGAACATCAGCTTTGTATTCGTTTTCCCGCACATCGTATATCGCCGGAATATCATAAAAATCTGTAGAATAGCTCTGGCCTCGTTCGATCAGG
The DNA here is from genome assembly GCA_016934515.1 of Sedimentisphaerales bacterium. GTDB lineage: Bacteria > Planctomycetota > Phycisphaerae > Sedimentisphaerales > SM23-30 > JAFGSR01. The sequence continues at coordinate 13,929 of JAFGSR010000050.1, read as the reverse complement.
TCTATCATCTGCCGGCGAATTCTGCCCGACTGGCACAAATTGGTCCGAATAATCACCTTATATGGGCCCACCGAATCACTGTTTTGCGTACGAACACGCACCCTGATACGTAAAACACTGTACTGCAAGAGATTACGGTTTTTGCTCGGCTTATATTCGATCGATACGATGTTGTCTTGGGTGTTTTGCATTGCTAATTTCGTCTGTTTTCGTCGTTTTCCTTGCTAAAGCCCTTTTCCTCCCCAGAGCATCATTATACTCCTAATAATCCAGCTTCTGAATCAATCTGGGCAATATCACTTTTAAATTATCATAGGCACTTAATTGCTAGATATCGGCATTTTTAGCATTTTGTGCTGACAAATGGGCATGATTGTCGATTTGAAGTTTCGGTGTTGTTTTCGGACAACATGTAGATAAGCTACCATTTTACAGCACTTTACACCAAAATAGCTTCACTGAAGCCTGGAGTTGTTGCTTTTTTTCACTTTAACACCAAAACTGCTTCAAAAGAAAAACTTAATCAAGAAATATTGACATTCACCTTAACTCTATTAATATAAAAGACTTACATGTTTTTACGCGTTTTTTGTTAATATTTCACCAGCTTTGGCTTACCTTTTGCCTTTATTATCTCTCAGATGCAGTGAGTTTGCAAAGAGAGAAAGAGAGCCATTCTGTAGGAGAAGTCATTGAATTTAGGTCCTTCAAGGTCGGCCCATTGCCGAGCCGATAATATTTTTTGCTTTTTGGGCGATTTTACTTGACCTCGAACTTTGATTTTCGGTAAAATGAATGATGGATAGAATAGCTTATAATTCTTTGCACACACACACTTTTATAGATTGTTGTATTCTCTTTCTGGAGAATACGGGAATTGTTAATGGCTTTAAGCCAAAGTCGAGACGGGAAAGGAGGTTGATCGGGAAGTAGAAGAACTGTTTTCGTTAATGTTTGGTTCGTGGTCTCCTAAGTTTATAAACCGTAAGAGGCGATGGTTTTTAGGTTATCACAGCCAAGGGAAGTCTTATCTTTTGGAACAATCTGTTCATTTGGGAGATTGTAATGAAGAAAGTTGTAATTTTTTTAGCGGTATTAGCCTTAGCCGCACCAGTTTTCGCACAAGCCGAGCCTAATGTGTACATCACTTGCTCCAACAATGAGGACTGGACATCTACGATTAGCTATGATGCCACCGATGCCGGTGTTGTGCGAGCTTTTTCGATGGACCTCACGGTCGATGGCGGCGCTAAGATCACCGCAATCAGCGATTATGATGCCGAAGGCGCACCTGCTGGAACCACGATTCCGGTTGGCTACTCAATTTACATGAGCAGCATCGACTTTGGCACCGATCCGAACAACGTGGATGCGTGGGGCGATCCGGTTGCTTCCGGTGTTGATGCGCTGGGCGGCCTGGGTACTGCCGGTATCACCGTCGAAATGGGTTCCCTATACGACATGGATGCCACTACACCTGACACCCCGCCACTTACGGGCGACCTGTTCACCATCACTGTTGATGCTGATTGTGCCCTCACCATTGAGGACACTGTCCAAAAAGGCACCCGCGGCGGTATCGTCCTGGAAACAGGCAGCGGCGCAAACCTGGTTTCCAGTGGTTGTGATATCACCAAAGAGGAAACTGAATGCTACGTCGTCGGTCAACCTCGTTACTATGACGAGAACGACAATCCGAGTACTGAACTCATCACTGCGGCTAACTACGCTGCCTGGGTGGCTAATGGCAAACCTCTCTGCTGGTGCTGTCCTCACCATGGTTTTGGTGACGTCAATGGCGACGGTATAATCAACACTGCTGATGTTCCAATCGTCTGGAATGCCGTCAAACAAAGCGTATACCTAATTAGGGCTGATGTCAACCATGATGGCGTGGTCAACACCGCTGATGTTCCGATTGTCTGGAACAATGTTAAGGCAAACTTGGGTAACTTACCCCACACGTGCCCGGACTGCCCGTGACAGAGATTCATGTAATCTGCTGTACGAAAATAAATAAATAATTGTTTTGCTACCAGGATGGAAAACTCCTATGTCTTCTTAAAGGAGAGGAGAATTTCCAAAGGTCGTAGCAGGAAAATGAAGGAGAATATGTTATGAAAAAGCTTTTAGCTATGTTACTTGTTTTAGGCTTGGCTAGTGTTGCTAGCGCCGCTATGAGTTTTGACCTGGTCCCAACACCCCCGGGTGGTGGTCACGGCTTTAATCCCCAGGATCCGCTGATGCCTTCGGAATGGGTCGAACTCGATATTGTTTACAGTGGAGGCGTGCCTCTTTGGACTACTGGTGGACTGACCGTAAAAATCGAAGGTCCCGCTGAATGGTGCGGTCCCGATGCTGACGCTTATCTACCGGTGCCGGGTATTCCCATTGAGGAAGCATGGACTGTGCTTGATAAATTTACCCCTGGATATATGTATTTGGGTGTGATAAATTTTCCTGGCATTAATTCAATGGTCAAGGTGGATAGCAGGACTTTGGTACTTAGTGGTGCCACTGACCTTAATAAGGCGATTGCTGTTCTAGATGGCGAAATTCTCTTTGACCACCTGAACATCCACTGCACCGGTCCCGGCGAGGTTGTTGTAACCTTGACCCCCTCTGTGTCAACAGTTGAAGGAATCCCCACATTTTGGGATGGCGATCTACTCGTTGAAGATCTTAATGCTTTGGGTAGCGAGATAACCATCTACCAGGCTCCCGAGCCGATGACCATGGCTCTTCTGGGTCTTGGTGGACTGGCTTTGATTCGTCGTCGTCGCTAAGCAGCTTAGCCGACAACAAGAACTGAATCGTACTCGCATTAAGTGAGTATGAGTAAAAAATGAAAGCGGAGTGAGTTGAAAAACTTGCTCCGCTTTTTATTTGTTCACACTTCTGATTTATGGTATATAATTTACACGTTTCACGTGTGGTTGACCGATAAATTTAACAATGCTAGGAGCGCAAGCGATGAAACAAATACTGTCATTAACGATTTTTTGCTTGGGTTCGTTCCTGCTGCTTCCCGGCTGCAACGGAACGCAGGCCATCAACAGTGCTAACGAAGGATTCCCCAAGTTCCTGGTGGGCACCTGGAAGGCAAATAAGAACCTGTGGGAATTCACCTTTGAATCCGACGGCACCATATCATCCTTCCGCAATAGCCATGATGTGCAAATAGTGGTTGAAGAAGGTGGGGCTTCCACAAAAGTTCCCGGCGGCTCTAAGATGGATTTTATTATAGGACCATGCCAGGCTAAGTTCACACCCCAAACAGATGAATTAGCCGTAACAATTGTTACCGATTTATTTCTCCTGGAGTTTCCGAAAGGAGAAGGAGTAATACAAGGCAGCAGCATTGACAAATTTATCGGCAAGGTCTCCAGGAAGGACAAAACCTGGAACGCCAAATGGACCTCTTCTGACAAGCTTACTGATGTAGGCCAGGCCAGTCCAGCAGATGCCATTCCCCGAGATTTGATTTTCACAAAAATACCACTCAAATAAACTCAATAGGAAAATATGTTATGAAAATGCTTTTAGCTATATTACTTGTTTTAGGCTTGACTGGTTTTGCTAACGCCGGTATGAGTTTTGACCTGGTCCCGACACCCCCGGCAACAACTGGCAGTCACGGCTTTGATCCCGCTGATCCGCTGACGTCGTCGGAATGGGTCGAACTCGACGTTGTTTACTCCGGAGACGTGCCTCTCTGGACCAGCGGGGACCTGACCTTGACAATCACTGGTCCCGGTGAATGGTGCGGCGCCGATGCTGCCTCTTATGAACCTGCGGGATTACCCATTGAGCAATCATGGACTGTGATTGATAAATTTACACCTGAATATCTGTTTATGGGTACAATCTCGATGCCTGGCTTTAATTCAATGGTAAAGGTGGACAGCAGGAATATTGTAATCGGTGGCACCACTGATCTCAATCCAGGGCTTGGTATTACTGCTGGCGACACCCTCTTTGACCATCTGAACATCCACTGCACCGGTCCCGGTGAGGTTACTGTGACCCTGACACCTGCTACATCATCAACCGGCACGATCGGCATCCCCACATATTGGGATGGTGATTTGTTCGCTGAAGATCTTCAGGCTGTGGGCAGCGAATTGACTATTTATCAAGATCCAGGCTCGTCAGTAACCGGTGATATTACTATCAGCAAATTGACTATAAACGCTGGTAAAAGCAGAGAAACACCCTCTGACAAAATTACTATCTTAGGAACCCTTACCGATGCTCCAGAAAGTTTTGACGGCACCGAAAATCTGAGCGTACAGATCCGCTCCGGCACCGAATCATTTAACGGCCTGGATGTCTCAATTCCGATCAATACTGATCCAGGTGTAAAATTATCTGCCAGTAAAGGCATAACAAAAAAACTGAAATACCTTAACTCTTCAGCACCATCAGTTGTCATCTCGATCGATCTGGCTAAAGGCAAATTTGCTTATACCGCCCAAAATGCAGACCTCACCGGCCTTAAAGACACCGTCTCGGTTACTCTTTCCCTGGATGATTTCACAGTGTCCGAGGAGGTTGACGAAGACATCATAAATGGCACCAGGAAACTTATTCCCCTATCCTTGTTGTCTGGCCATACCGATGCGCTGCGTGTTTCATCAGCCAAAGTAGGCAAGAAAGCCGACACCCTTGCGGTAAAAGGGGAAATTGCCGCCGCAAGTAGTATAGATTTGCGCACCGAACAAGTTACTATCACCTGGGGCGGCCAGAACTTCGTTATACCTGAGAATAACTTCCAAAAGAAAAAAGAGACCGCAGAAAAGTACACTCTCAAAAAATTAACGCTCGGCGACGATACCGTTGCCGATGCCAATATTGACTTGGACAAAGGCTCTTTCAGCATTAAGTTTAAGAGTACTACTATTCAAGCTGTTTCTGGTACTGTCAATTTTGGTATTTCATTAACCGGCTTTTCTGCATCTTATGACTGGACGTTTCCAACCCCTTAGAACTGGAAAAGTGTAACGCCGCCTGAAACACCGGCCCAAAAGCGGCAATTGGCTGAAGAAGGATTGGCTGACCTTCATCCGAATCAATCGTACCACCCGCCTGTCCAAAGCCAATCGTCGGCCAGTAGGGCAAAGTCCTTAAGGTTAATGATGCCGTCCTCGTACAGATCGCTGCGAAGATCATTGCCCTCACTCAGCCACTCTTCACATAAAATCGACAGGTCCCGAATATCCACAACACCATCGGTATCGAAATCAGACGGTTTTGTAATTACTTCGTCAATCCCGATATCAACCGAGTCGCCGAATATCCTTTCTTCTTCGTCCATATCCCGAATTAACTCACTCGGTATTGCGTTAGGCTCCCCCGCGTCCACACACGGCGAATCCGGCAAAATATGATAATTACCGGGAACATAAAAATCATCGTTCGGATCGGCGGGCGTGCCTGCGTCAAACCAATATCCCTCATCGACAAAATGGGGATCAACGCTTATATTACCGTTTACTCCGGTCCAGTCCGCCCCCCCGCAATAATCATTAGGCTCGTTATTATAAACATTGTTATGAACAAACGTTACTATAGAGCTGTTCGGTTCTCCCAAAAAGGAAATCCCACCCCCCTGGACATTATGAGCTATCAAATTGTTGGCAATGATATGCTCGCTAAGGTTGGAAGTACCGATGCCGGCTCTATACGGAGCTTTATTGCCGACAATCGTGTTGTTCACCAGCGTGCAGACGGAATTTATGCTCCCGACTCCCCCGCTCGATAATCCCGATTCATTGCCAATGATTAAATTTCCTAATAAATAATTTGACGGACTTTCCCGTTTATCGAAAATAAATACCCCTCCACCGTTCGAAACCGTGTAATTTCCTGAGATAACATTGTTTATAATCAGCACCGAAGAACTCGTATCACAATGCACGCCGCCTCCCTCCCGACCGGATACGTTGTTTGAAATAATATTGTCCTCCAACACCGACATTTCCACTGTAGCATGGTAATAGAGACCGCCCCCTTTAACGTCGGAATAGTTGTCGCGAATTATGTTTCTTCGAATCACAGGAGTGGCGCCTCGACCAACGAGCACACCGCCACCATAAGAAATTCCATTGCCGCCCGTGATGGTAAAGCCCGCCAACTCAGTATTGGGATCTTCCCCATCATAAATTACAATCGTCGAATCCAACTGATTACCATCAATGATGGTTTTCTCAACCATATCCCAGTTATCAGGATCGACACTTTCCAGTGAGACAACCTTGCCGTTGAAGCGAATATTCTCCAGGTATCTTCCCGGTGTCACTTTTATCCCATCATGGTATCCCGCACCGTCAATGGCCGCTTGAATGGAAAGATAGCCTTGACCGCTGCTCAGATTCCACACCGGCCAGGCTTCGTCGGCGCCTATATCAATAAACTGGCCCATTTCCCGGGATTCGCCGTCGTAGTCGATCAGCGCTCCTCCGGTAAAATTCGGATCGCCTGCGTTGATACATTCGCTGTCATAATTCAGGTGGTAGTCAACGCCGGAATTAACAAACCCGGGCGGCACGGAAATATTGCCGTTAACGCCGGTCTGATCCGGAAATGTCGGACCATATTCGCCCGCGCCATTGCCCCAAACGTTGTTGTATCTTACCAGAGGAAACGCATTCTCATGCACATAGATACCGTAACCGTTGGCATCGCCTATGCCGTTGCCGCTAATAATATTGTGCTCGATAACCGGTACAGCGTTCCACTCACAAACGATTCCCGCCGCCGAATTATCGCTTATGGTGTTATGGACAATCATTACCGCAGTCGTATTACCTTCAACTTTTATTACGTAACCATTGTTGTTGACCATTAAGTTGTTGCGTATCACCGGAGTGCTGTCCCAGAAAACCGCTATTCCCGAAGCATTTTGCGCAGTATTCTGCGTTATTAAGTTCCCTTCAATTACCGGATCTGACTGAAAATAGATATACAATCCTCCGCCGCCGGTATTAGCCGTATTCAGTTGAATGGTGTTTCCCCGAATCGTCGGGGCGGAAGAATACGTAGCGTGAATACCTGCCCCTACCGCGGAATAATTATCGCTTATCAGATTGTTCTCAATAACTCCGTCAGACCACTGACGCAGGTGCAAGCCGCCGCCATACGCATAGGCGTAATTGTGGTTGAATGTGTTATCCGTAATAACCGCATCAACTCCCTGAAAAGCTACCACCCCCCCACCGTCGCCGTGGTCGGTAGCAGGGTAATCTTCATTGGGAGGCAAAAAGCCATGCCCAACAATAGCTATATTGTCAGTGAAGGTATTTTTGGCGATTATCGGACTAAGATGCACCGATGGATCACTCGGATCAGCCGGATTAACCGGATCTCCGTAAATGTAATAACCACCACCCTGACCGGCCAGATTGTCCTGAAATACGTTTTTCCTGACCGTCGGCGCCGACATATTATAGCAGAGCACCCCTCCACCGCAGCGATTCCAGAGCAATCCCTTAAACTCCCACGACACCGCTATCCAGGATCCGGTCCCACCAGTGATAGTGAAACCCTCCAGAATTGAATTTTGCCCCTCACCGGAACCAAAAATCACCACCGACCCAAAATTCGGATCATCCGGAGCACTGCCGTCTATGATGGTGTTTTGCACTACATTGGGATCATTGGGTTCAGATGATCGAACCGTGATGGCTTTGCCCAGGAAATTGATGTTTTCCAAGTAGGTCCCCTCCGCCACAATCACTTCATCGCCAGCTGAGGCATCATCGATGGCGGATTGGATGGTGGGATAATCCAGGCTGGGAACGAACAACTGGTTCTCGGCGTCTGATCCGACAGCAGCCGCTGAAATTATCAGTAAAAGTGCAAATTTCAATCTCAAAGCCACTTTTTCTCTGCCTCCAATACTAATATTGTATCACTTAGACCAGATAAAGGGAATATCGGCGTAAAAATACTGCTGATTTATCATAAAATTCTTCTGAAAAGCAACTTATGACGGCATGTCCCCTGCACCAAATCTGCCTTTTCCGCTATGAAACCGATAAAAAAAACCGGATGCTCAATCTGAACAACCGGTCCTATCAATCTTAATTTTGCCGCCTTTTTTAGACGGTTTAATTATTTTTCAACGCTTCGATCTGGGCTTTAAGCTGTTGCGCTTCCTGCTCCAGCTTGTCATTCTCGGCTGAAAGAGCCTGGATCATTTCTGCCGAATTTTTCAGGCTTTTTTCATAGTCCGCAATCTTAGCTTCGAGGGCTTCGTAGTCTTGCTGCATTTTTTTGCTGTTCTGCTGAACTTCCAGCAAAGCCAGCGTATGTTGGCGTAATTTCTCACGCTCCTCTTTCAGCCCTTCTGCGTATTTAGAGCGTTCTTCACTGCGAGCCTGCTCCAGAAGGGCCTCGATCTTCTGCGATTCTTCTGAACTCTGCTCCATCAAAGCAGCTATCATCTGCTCGGAATTCTTCTTCTCCTGAACACGTTCCTTGCGGGACATATCCAACTGGCTCTGTAAAGATTGCGCATTTTGCCGACACTGAATTAATTCCGGACTTTCGCAACCCGTGGCCATTATTAAGGCACAAAACGTAATTAGAATTAAATGACACCTCATGCCGAAATCTCCTTTAATTTTAATAAAATGAAACATAACTCTAATTGAACCACATCTCCGCCTCAACTGAAATCCAGCCTACACAAATCATAAACTAAGCGGAATGTATAATAGCAGAAAAAATATGTCAAATGAATAATCATGACCGCTCAAAAGGCCGGAAACGACCCGCTTGAAAGCAACGGCGATTAGTACTATAATACCCAAACCTTATGATATTGTGGCCCATATTTCCTGAATGAAAAGAAAATAATCAACAAAAAGGTGATCCCACCATGAAGAAAATACGATTCTTTGTCGTCATGTGGCTGTGGGTAGGAATACCGTTTTTACATGCGGAAACCTGGCAAACCAATGAATTCCAGTTAACGGTAAATAATGACGGAAAAGTCACCGGTCTGTATGACAAAGTTCATTCCACCGAATACGGCTTGACGGAAAGTCCTTCGCCACTACTGCAGGTTCGTATCAATGGAACTTTTCAAACACCCCGAAAAATGACCTGGAACACCACAAGCAATCAGATGACCTTACATTACGACACCGTCAGGGCGATTATTCAGGTCGAAACTAAGGATTCCCACATCAATTTGACCCTGACGGATTTATCCCCCAAGGACCTGGTTGATCGCGTCCAGTGGGGACCCATCGCCGTAGCAATGAACCAAACCGTAAGAGAAGTCATCGGTGTCGTAAGCAATGATATTTTTTCTATCGGTTTGCAGGTCTTGAACACCAAAACCTTAGGCGGTCAATCACCTAATGAAGAAGGACGTGATACCTCGCGCGGCCGTACCGCTGAAAAAACCGCATCCGGCAGCTCTCTCCAGGCTTATTCCATCGACCGTTCCCGACCACGAAGCATCTCCGTCTGGGGCGAACACTACCCTAATATGCCTGTCCCCCCTATCCCCGGCGAAACCTGCATCGGTTCAAAAATAGCTTTGTTTGGCTGCCCGGCTCACCAAACCCTTCAACGCATCGGTCAAATTGAATTGGCCGAAGGTCTGCCCCACCCGATTATTGACGGCAATTGGTCGAGAATGAATCCCAATCTGAAACGCTCATACCTCATCGCTGATTTTTCCGAACAAAACATTGACCAAATGCTTGACTATGCAAAACGCGGAAATTTCCTGTCGCTCTATCACGGCGGCCCATTCAAAAGCTGGGGACACTATGAACTCAATCCGCGGTTCTTCCCAAATGGCAAAGCCGGCATGATAAAGTGCGTCGAAAAAGCAAAAGCCCTGGGTATTCGCATCGGCGTGCACACCTTGACAAACTTCATTAACACCAACGATCCCTACATCACTCCAATCCCCGATTCACGACTGGCCAAAACCGGCAGCGGTTTTCTTGTCTCCGACATCGATAACACCCAAACCGAAATCGAAGTAAAATCCCCGGAATATTTCAATAATAACAAAGCCAACTGGTTGCATACCGTGATGATCGGCAGTGAACTCATTCGTTATGGCAGTGTAACCGGCCAATCACCCTGGATACTACAGAATTGTCAGCGTGGCGCTTTCGGCACCACAGCTTCTCAGCACAAAAAAGATACTGAAGTTGCAAAACTTATGGATCATCCCTACAAGGTTTTTTTCCCAAATTATGAAATGCAAAGCGAAATTGCCATTCGTCTGGCCGAACTTTTCAATGAAACCGGCATCGGTCATTTTGATTTTGACGGCCACGAAGGCTGCTGGGCATCCGGCCAGGGAGACTTCGGCATCGAACAGTTCGCAAAAGTTTTTTATGACCACCTCAAAGAACCCGTACTTAACGGAACCAGTAACTCACAGCCCTTTTACTGGCACATCAACACCTGCTGCAACTGGGGAGAACCCTGGTACGGTGGCTTCCGCAGCAGTATGGCTGATTATCGCATCAATAACCAGGCCATGCTCGAACGCAACTTCATGCCCAAAATGCTGGGCTGGTTCCTGATCACCCCGGACACCACTCTTGCCGATATCGAATGGCTCATGGCACGATCAGCAAGCTACGATTCCGGATTCGCCATCGCCACCAGCCAACAGTCCCTGCAGAAAAATCCTCTAACCAACAATTTACTCGATTCCATCAGCCAATGGGAGTCTCTGCGTTTAAACGGCGCCTTCTCTGACGATCAGAAAAAACAAATGCAGAATACCGATAACGAATTTCATCTGGAAAAAATTGCCGACGGTAATTACCTGCTTTATTCTTACCATAATTCGAAACAGTACTCATACGAACATACTGTTCGCCAGCCGGGAGAACCCACCGACGCCCAATGGGAATACACCAGTTCAGGTAGAAAACAACCTTTACAGTTCATCCTTAAAGCAGATGGCCAAAGCGGCTCCCTGGATAATGCCATAATTGAATTCGACAATTACATCACCTTCCAGATCCCTTTGCCCGTTCAACATGGCCAAACATTATTGTGCGATGGCACAAATATCTTGCGACTCTTTGACGAAAAAGGCCGACAAATCAAAATTATCCAGATCAATACCCCACTGCCGGAAATCCCCCCCGGCACCCATGCTGTATCGTTCTCCTGCGATTTTACCGGCGAACCTGCTCCAAAGGCCCAAATGCAATTCAAATCCCGCGATCAGGGACAAACAATTCACATGTTAAAACACTAATCCTGTATTACCCAGACATATTCATGCTAATGTATCAGCAACATATTTCTTAAGGAGTAAATTATGGATGTTCATCAGGCAATTCAAATAAGGCGCAGCGTCAGAGCTTATGAAGATCGGCCTATCAATGCGGATTCTTACCAAAAACTGCTGGACGCGTTAAGATTCGCACCGTCAGCTTGTAATATTCAACCGTGGCGGTTTTTGTTGATCGAAGATAAGCAGTTGCGGCTAAAGGTGGCTACGGCAGCTAAGAAGCAATTGTGGATGGCCCAGGCCGCCGTTACCGTGGTTGCTTGCGGTTATCCTCAGGATGCCTATAAAACCATGGGCGGTTACGGCAATAGCGTCGATATCGATTTGGCTATCGCCTTGGACCATCTCAGCCTGGCGGCAACTGCGGAAGGGCTGGGAACCTGCTGGATCGGCGCTTTTGACGAAAATGCAGTAAAAGAAATCCTGCAAATCCCCGCCGAAGCTAAGGTCGTGGCGATGATGCCGGTCGGACATCCAAAATCCACAAATCTCAATCACCCCGTATCCGAACAAAACCGCAAAAAACCTCAGGATATTTTCCACAAAAACTGCTACCGCTAACTCCGGATATTCATCTTATTATTAAATAATACACCTCCGCTTTTTGACCTCATGAATGGAAAATGTTAGTTCACGCATAAAGGATATATTATGAACCGACGCGATTTTCTAAAGAGTTGTTCGGCGATGCTTGGCGGTGGAATGTTTCTGGGCAGCGGTGTCGGTTGTGCTATTGGTGCCAATCGCAGCAACAAAACCAGCAGCCAAAAGCCTAATATCATCTTTATCATGATCGACGATCTCGGCTGGTTCGATGTCGGGTTTAACGGCAGTACGTTTTATGAGACCCCGAACATTGACCGGTTGGCTTCCGAGGGTATGATCTTTACCAATGCTTATGCCAACGCCGCAAACTGTGCTCCGACACGGGCGTGCTTCCTGACTGGCCAATACACACCAAGACACGGCGTATATACGGTTGCTTCCTCCGTCAGAGGTAAATCTAAAGACAGACGGCTTGTGCCGACAGAAAATACTAGGAGGCTTGCGGGAAGCTTTGTGACGATTGCAGAGGCCTTGAAGCCGGCTGGGTATAAATGTGCGAGCATAGGCAAATGGCACATGGGCGATGATCCGGAGCTTGGGCCGACAGGACAGGGATTTGATGTTAATATCGGCGGCGGACGATGGGGGAGTCCACCTAAGGGATACTTCGCACCGTTCGGCATAACTAATCTGGAAAATGCCAAGAAGGGTGAATACCTGACAGATGTGCTGACAGATAAGGCGGTGGATTTTATTGATGCCCATAAGGATGGACCTTTCTTTTTATATCTGCCCCATTATGCCGTTCATACCCCTATACAAGCCAAAGCGGAGTTGACCAAAAAGTATCAAGCCAAAGAACCAAGCAACGGACAGAATAACGCTAAATACGCCGCCATGATAGAAAGCACCGATCAGGGCATCGGCAAAATCATGGATAAACTCAAAGAGCTGGGCATCGACAACAACACCATAGTCTTCTTCTTCTCAGACAACGGCGGCCTGCACTCCGTAACAAGCAATGGACCTCTGCGCGGTGCGAAGGGTTCGTTTTATGAAGGCGGCATTCGCGAACCAATGGCAGTGAGATGGCCGGGCAGGATCAAGGCCGCAGTAAAGTGTGATGTGCCGGTAATCGGAATAGATTTTTATCCTACGCTGTTAGAGCTTGCTGAAGCAAACACTCCTGCGGGCGTGGAACTTGACGGCCTGAGTATTGTCGGATTGCTCAAGGGCCAAAAGTCTCTCAACCGAGAGGCTGTTTACTGGCATTTCCCAGCGTATTTACAAGGAAATAGTCCCGGTGCAAGAGATGTTAAATTCAGAACCCGCCCGGTCAGTGTGATCCGCAAGGGTAAGTGGAAGCTCCTGCAATTCATAGAAGAGTGGACACTTGACGGCGGTTGGAAAAAGATCGATAGCAATAACTCGGTTGAACTTTACGATCTTAGCAATGACCTCGGCGAGAAAAACAACCTGGCCCATATCAATAAAACCAAACGCAATGAACTCCTAAAACAGTTACAGAACTGGCAAAAAAAGGTAAACGCCCCCATCCCTACAGAGGCCAACACAAAATATGTTCCTTCCAGTTGAAATACACTATTACACCCACAACCACCTTTTCAGCTTCGTAAATGGGTTTCAGCATTCGTACCCCGCTCAGCCTCTGCCCGGTGATTTAACCGAACCATAATCGAAGGGTGGCTAACTTGCTACCCATGCGGTTGGCTTACCCTTGATCTTGAAAACTAGAATCGTAGCCCGGACCCTGCCCGCCATTCTTACTGAGAATCACCCCTCAATTAGTCCCGTAGGATGGGCTTCAGCCCATGCGGTTTCCCGTATCGCCGGCGTCTCGCCGGCTATCAGGCCCAAAGGGCCGAAAGAACGCATAGCCGGGTGGCGTAAGCCCCCGGTAATAGTCCCCCCAAAAACTCTTAAAGCCCTGAAAGGGCGAAATTATATAGCCCAGGGCAACGCCCTGGGGCAGGATGGCAACCTTCACTTTATAGCCCTGAAAGGGCGAAATTGTTAATGTTGTAATATTTTGTAAATAAATAATTTGCTTTCTGGATAAGAATCTTTGTAGCGTT
>JAFGSR010000049.1 GCA_016934515.1 Sedimentisphaerales bacterium | reverse complement strand
TATTGCAATCCCTACAGTGGAAAAGTGAACCGCAGATTTTTTATGCAAAAAAATATTATTTGCTTGACACATCCCTACAAAGATAAAGCCCCGGCTGAATTTGGCTTTCCTGTTCGGTGAAGTTTTATCGGTAATTATTACTTTCATTTTTTTTAACCTTACTCGCCTCACGAGCTCGATATTGTAAATTACCTTTTTGGCTATCGACCTACATCAGGATTATCAAGCCTGTTTGAACAGATTGTATTCATTTAATTGGGTGCCAATCTTAAAGATCGCTATGGCGTAATTTGCCATTAAGTGTCATCCGGTCATCGTCGGCCTGGATTTTGCCGGTATCCAGGTTAAATGCCCAACCCGCCTGACCGGTTCCGGAAGCCTGGTCGCCGCGGATATATCTCAGGGTATTTTTGCCATTAAAAGGGTTTCGCGGAAATTCATAAAGATAAGGGCCGTACATTCCGTCAGCTTCGTGGTTGATTCGGGTGGTGATGGTCAATCTCTTGATAAATTCTGTCGGATCAACCGCCTTTTCAGCTTTGCCGCAGGGGTACTCACCGTCGTGCTGTTGTTGGTAAAGCTCCAGTTGACTTCGCAAAATCTGCAACTGATTAACCAGTAACGTTGTGTCATCACTGCCGGCCCCACCGGTGAGCTTCGGGATAACTGACAGCGAAACCACCGCCAGCAGAACAATCACGATCAGAATCTCCAGCAGAGTAAAGCCCCCGCCGATGATTTTCCCAGCGTCAGTTGCGCTTCTGGATGTGTTACTGATCTTCATCTCTGTCCCATTTCAACTTCTGTTCCCCTCACTTGCCTGTCTTACCCAATCGTTCATTCCGCTTCGGGACAAAAAAGGCCCGGCAACAGCTAGCAGCACTACCCATCACCGGGCTTCGATTTCTCCTGCATCCGCCCAAAGGGACGGTCAATAATTCAAGTCTTACAGGTCTTACAGATCACTATGATTGTCGCCATCCGGATTTTGCAGATTATCGTTGGCCCACAGGCAACCGTCAGTTGAACCGCCGGTGTTGTCAAACATCCAGTGAGAAGTACCGGTACCCGGCGTATCTCCGAAAACGAATAACGGCAGAGCATCGTTGGTGATAAAGGGGTTGTCCGGAATATTCTGCATATAAGGACCAAAATCATCAGTTCCGTCCGTAGCGCCGGTTACGTCGGTTTTTTCGGTCATACAGGTTTCAAAAGTAGCCGAGCTGGTATCGTCCGGATATTCATCGTTGTGCTGAACCTTGTACAGACCCAACTGACTGCGCAGCGTCTGCAGATTACTCACCAAAGATGATTCCCGTGCTTCCGAGGACGCTTCGGTAAACTGCGGAATAACGATGGCCGCCAAAATACCCAGAATGATCACCACGATCAAAATTTCAATTAACGTAAATCCACTTGCTCTTTTCTGTTTGTACATTACTAATTACCCTCCGGTGCCCTTAAGGCACACATGGTTGTTGGTTTTGGGTTACTCAATTTTTCTTACCCTTTTTGCTTCAGAACGCAATTTCACAACCAATTTTCACTTGCCTGTCCGGATCACGCTGATCCGCGGTTTGGTTATGAAAAAGTCACAGCCTCTTTGGGCTACCCCATTTGATCCGTGCTCTCACCACCTTTCTTTTTTGCCCGATAACATTTAGCTTTTGATCTTTTTTGCCTGCGGTTAACGTTTATCAATCAATCACAATTAAATGCGCGGTTGCTCATTTTATAAATATTTCTGATAATCCGTTACAACTGGCCCTACCAGAAATTATAATACCCATTGGGTATTCCAGTGATAAATATCGGATTGATTAGGTGTGCACTTTTGCCAAAAGAACTTCCGCATAATTCACCTTACTTGACCTTTAGATTTAAATGTTCTTTCTGCTGCCCACATTTAAAATTTACGAACTAGATCCCCACCGGTCAAAGAAAGCACCCCATTTTTTTCACTCTCCAACGACTATGTTTATTACCCAGTCGTTAAAATCCCCCTCTTTTAACAGACAAATTTCCTGTTATGCGTATTGTACCGATTAGGCGGATTACAACCGGTTTGCGAACAAATAATTATCCGGACTCAACCGATAAAATTAACCAAGACTGATATTTTTCAGGTTGGTCCGAATATACCGATTCTGTGCTCCCGAACGTGTCGGTTAGTACGTAGCGTCTGGTGAAGATTTTCTGTAAATAATGCCGGCTTTCGGACCGGACTATTTCACCGTCTTCAGGGTGATCAGTTCTCGCTGGGCCTGAAAAGCCATGGGACTTTGGGGTTCCAGTTCGCAAACCGCCCGCCAACTGGCCCGGGCCCGATCGATCAGTCCCATGTTTTGCAACGCCAAAGCTAAATTGGCGTGAATATTAGCGTTATCCGGATTTTCATCCAACGCCAACTCAAAATGCTCAACCGCCAAAGCAAACTGAATCCTGTCGCAATACATCAGGGCCAGTTTGTAATGCAGGTCGGCATATTCAGGTTTAATTTCCATAGCCTGACAGAGCTGTTCAATCCCCTCATCCAGATCACCCCTTTCTCGCAGAGAAATCCCCAGTTTGATCCGGGCTTTGATGTAAGACGGATTGATCTCCAAAGCCTGACGGAAATATTTAATCGCTTCGTCACTTCGGCCTTTACCTCTCAATAACAATCCGTAACGATAGTGCAAATCGGCATGATTAGGATTTTCCCGAAGCCCCTGGCGGTGCCGTTCAATCTGCAAATCCAACAACTGATCCATTTCGCGGCAGGACTTATCCTCCTCCTCCGGCAAAAATTCCTTCTGAGCCTTCTGGGCCAGGGCAACCTTCAACTGCAAACGTGCCATTTCCGCAAACAGCAAATTCGTATTCGGCTCCAGTGCCGCTGCTAATTCCAGAGTATCCGCCGATGCTTCTTCCCGACCGGAAAATTTCTGTGCGACACCCAGCCCGACATAAGCGGTTATCAGTTGATCATTAATTTCAACCGCCTTATTAAAATTGGCCGCGGCTTCGCAAAAACGACCCATCCGCAGGTGCTGAGTTCCCAGCTTAACCGCCGCTTCCAGATAACCCGGATGGATATCCAACGCCCGGTGGTAATTTTGAACAGCCTGTTCGTCGTTGCCCACCTGACTATAAAGATCACCCAACCGCAGGAAGTTGTCCGGAAATTCGCCCTGTTGGTCAATAATCTTGTGCATCTGCTCAATAGCTTCGCGTAAACGACCCGATTGCGCCAGCGACTCAACATAATCGTCGTGCAACTCAAAATTGTCCGGCTCAATTGTCAATGCCCGCTCGAATACCTCGCTTGCCCTTTCGTATTCTTCGATTTGCAGTAACAATTGCCCCAGAAACAGATAAAGACATACATCTTCCGGGTGCTCTTCAGATGCTACCTGACACTGTTCAATAGCGTTATCAAAATCCCCGTTTTGTAAATAAATCGCCGCCAGACGCTGACGAGGCTGCCTTAAATAAGGACGACACTTTGCTGCTTTGTTATATAATTCAATGGCCTTGTTTTGCTGACCGGCACGCTCGGCGCACATCCCCAATCCAAACAGCACTCGGCTGTCATTCGGATGAAACTGATAGGCCTGCTGCAATTGCCCCGCCGCTTCATTCAAATTGCCGTCCGAACTGTACATCGCCGCCCATGCTAGCCGCGTATCCAGATGATCGGGGTGTTGTTTCAAAATCTCCTCGAACATCTCCTCCGCCTGATCGAACGAACCGTTTTGGGAATAGTGAATTGCCAGACGCAACAAATTAGCGGTGTGTTCAGGATTACTACGCACCTGATTACTCAACAACTCCGCCTCTTCTCCAGTCAATGGCAGACTACCCGGCAAAACCAGTTCTAAAAATGTCTGATCGAGGCCCTTGCCCAACAGTTCCAGTAAATTACTCATTTTTCATTTTCTCCCGAAAAATATCGGTTCAAACCTGACATTTTCCTTCTCACCTTTATTCCTTAAGTTGCTAATCAGTATCTCTTCCGTAACCAATCTTTAGAGGTTCCCTTAAGTTGCCATCTCAGCTAGCGCCTTACTGGCCTGGCGGTAATTCGCGTTGATTTCCAGGGCCTCGGTATATTCCGCCCGGGCCTGATCAAGTTGACCCATCGCCTGCGAAATCCGCCCCAGCATCACATAAACGTCCGCATATCGAGCGCCGCCGATAACCGCCTGCTCTAATACTTTCCGGGCCTTGGGCAGCTTTTTCATCCGCTGATAGATCTTTCCCAGCGTTATCTGTGCCTCGTTGTAGTCGGGATTAATCCGCAACGCTTTGCGTAAGGACTGAACCACCTTAACCCAATTACCCAGTTTCTCGTGAATTATGCCACAGTAATAATGTAAATCCGCATGCGCCGGACACCTCGACAATGCCTGCTCCACAGCTTCCAGCAAACGCCGGTGTTCCTCATGAGAATCACCAGAACGCCTCTGATAAATCAGGCACTTTACATACTCTGGTTCGGCGATTATCATTTCCGCCAGATCATCAATTACTCCGCCCGCAGAAATATCAACCTCATCACGACATTGCTCGAAAAGATACATAGCTCGACGTTTCCCCAGGCTTCCGGCACAATTGGCCGCCAGGGTCAACGCCTGTCGGATAGCTTTGTCGTCGCCTCTCAATTGCGCCGCCTGCTGAAATGACTGAAACGCCAGATCATATTTCTTCTGTGCCGCATACGTCATCCCCAGCCAATAGTGTGACTCCACACGACGGGAATCCCAACGCAACGCTCGACAAAACCACTCTTCAGCAAGTTGATATTCTTCATTTTCCGCCCGAAACATCCCCAGACAATGGGCCAATACCGATTCTTCCCCACGCAACCGCAAACCGTCATTAATAGTCGCAATCGCCTGCCCCTGCTGTCCCTGTTGCCAAAATTGCATAGCTAAACGCACACGAACCTGAAGATTTTCCGGCTCACGCTTCAACCGACCCGCCAGTGAAACCCGGCCAGAGTCGGATTCCGAGCAAAAAGCATGGCTTTTTACCTGACCAAAAAACGATTGCATCGATGCCGGAATGATTCGGCCCGACAGACACTTTTTTACCTGACGTTTTGTTCGACCGTTTTTTGTTATTTTGACGCGTTTCATATAAAGGTTGCCTGATTAAGCTTCCATAGCCATTCCACCGGCTGGATTCGTATCCCTGCGACACAAAAACCATCACCGATGACATTGTCGCTATCGACCTCGGATGGGCGTACCTTGACCAGACAACCGCAATATCTATGCTGATAACGCATTATTTTCCCCCTCCAACTGGCCTAACCGGTACAGCTTGGTTAAACTAAACATTCCCCCGTTAAGCTGAAGGGTTTGTAATGGTTAGCCCGAATTGGACATCCAAAAGAAATGTTAATTAAGATGCAATTAATCCACTTATCGGACCTTAATCCGAATTCCACCTTAAAAAGTGCCAAATAAAAGGCCAAAAGACGGTTCAGGTGGTTTTAGAACTTTCACAGGAATTGGCTATCAACTGACAAAAGATTAGCTTTTTTGCAAAATTGATAGGGAATAATCAAAAAAATTCGAACTTCAGCGGCTTTTGCCAAGTTCCTTGCGAATCAGTTCCGCTCGAGCCCGATCTCGATCAGCCGGACTTAATGATTCGTGGCAAAGATTCTGCAAGTGGGCCGGCTGGGTCAGAATAAACAGACGGTTTACCGCTTTCAGGCTAATGTCTTTAATCCTGCCCAGATGAATACCCAGCCGAATATAGCTCAACATATAAAGTGTTTCTTCCGAACTGATCAGCCGTGCGTTAGACAAAATCCCCCGGGCCCGAAAAATCTTATCGTCCAGGGTCTCCGGACGCTCCTCGATCAATTTCTCCCGCGCCCGCCTTTCGTATTCGACAATCGGCTTAACTGCATGATTCAGAAGATCCTCGATAATCTGCTCTTCGGTTTTACCCAGCGTGGTCTGATTCGAAAGCTGAAAAAAATCACCGATCGGCTCACTGCCTTCACCATACAAACCACGAACCGCCAAATGCATGTCCCGGGCCGCTCGAAAAGCCTTCTCCAACTCACCGGTAATCTTCAAACCCGGCAAATGAAGCATAACGCTCACCCGGATCCCCGTACCAACATTGGTCGGACAGGCCGTCAGATAACCATACTGGGGCGAAAAAGCGTATTCCAGCTTTTCCTCCAGCATGTTATCCACCTGACAAATCCGCCGGTAATTTTCCTTAAGTCGCAATCCACTTGCCATCACCTGAATTCGCAGATGATCTTCCTCATTAATCATCAATGCCAGCGACTCATCATGGCTCAATGCCACCGCCCGCGCACCATTACCCTCAGCCAGATCTTTGGAAATCAAATGCCGCTCGGTAAGCAGTTGTTTTTCGACCGCTGTAGCATCGGACATTTCAACGTACCAGAGTTCGTTTTTCAGACTGGTTGCCATCAATCGCTCATGAATGAAAGACAGCACCTCATTCTGTTGAGAAGCGTCCGCGTGGGTAAAAAATCGAAAACCCGCAACATTACGAGCCAGCCGAATCCGCGATGAAATTGCAATATCACTATCAGGCCCACTCCCGTCCAGCCACGCCCCCACCTTATTATAAATATCGGAAAGTTCCATTTTTTTCTTATTCATCAAGCCTGAGTATCTCAGGGATTGCTGTCCCCGCCATTGCTGATTATTGAGGTTATATTATTGGCTTTTAAGCCAGGTTCTGAATCTCATCACGCAACTGAGCCGCCATCTCGTAATCTTCGGTTTCAACCGCTTTTTGCAACTCCTGACGCAGACGCAACAGCTTGGCCTGATGACCAGCCTGACCGCCGCCGCGATGCGGAATCCGACCCAGATGAGTCGTTGCTCCATTGTGCGCTCTCGCAATCAATTTTCGCAAGGGCTTCTCAAACGCCACATAATCATTCGGACATCCCAGCATCCCCCGCTTGCGAAATTCCGACCAACTCAGATCGCATTGCGGACAACGCATCTCACCCAATTCCTGCATCCCCTCCTGAGACGAAATTATATTGTTCAACAGTTCACTGATCGGAACCTGGCTTTTTATCGTAATACCCTCATTCTGGGCACATTCTTCGCACAAATGCCGTTCAATCTTCTGCCCGTTGATAATCTCGGTCAGATGCACAGTCGCCGGATTGTCACACATTTGACACTGCATAAATCAAAAACCAACTCTCAAAACAGTTAAACCACCTTCAAAAACACTGCCTACTTAATCTTAGGCCTTTTTCTGCTTATCGTCAATATTTACCGCTCATATATGAAAATGCAGGGCTTCTATTTTTATAACTCTCAATCTGACAACCTTTTATAGCAGGCCTTGTCAAAAAATAATGATAACCATTAGGCGAGCTTACGCAAAGTCATGCCAATCTTGCACTTATATTCCCGGGGTTGCCGAGTTCCGCAACGCTCAGGTCCGATAACCACCAAACCAGCCCAGCAGCCGCCAAACAACAAAAACTTCAAAAAAGGATCAATTTCAATTCAAGGCCGATAACTTCCGCAGCACTTTTCAGTTTCCCAGACGCTTACCTTTTGGATAGTTACCCGCCCAGCTATTCGGGCTGATAATCCATCATAAACAAATCTCGCCACCTGCTCCGCCGACGGATTACACTTGGCAAATTCAGGCAGCTCGTTAATCATTTCAACTTTTTGCATCGGCTCAACAATCTGGCCCAAAAACTTCTCCAACTCATGAAAATCCATCACCAGCCCGTTCCCGTCCAACTCATCACTCTGCACCACCGCCCGTACTCGCCAGCGATGCCGATGAGGTTCTTCACTGCCGCCCGAACAAAACCGCAGATAATGTCCTGTCTCGAATTCTATCTCACCAGCCACTTCATACAAACTCAGAAATCCTTCAACGCCCCAAGGCTTGTAATCGCTCTTTCAACTTCGTATAGATCGAAGCCGGCACCAGACTGGATACATCTCCGCCAAATCGACCTACTTCACGAATCAGCGTCGATGAGGTAAATCCGTATTTCTCGTCCGTCATTATAAACACCGTTTCCACTCCCGACACCGCCCGGTTCGTCATCGCCAACTGAAATTCATACTGCACATCCGTCAGGTTTCGCAGCCCGCGAACGATCACCTGAGCATCTTTGCTTTTCACATATTCAACCGTCAGTCCCGTAAAACGCTCCACCTTCACCTCGGGCATCTCGCTAATCAGTTCCTGGATCATCGCCACCCGCTGCTCGCCGCTGAATAACGCATCTTTGGATGGACTGTCGCCGACCGCCACGATTAATTCATCAAAAATCTTCACACTTCGTTGAATCACGTCCATATGACCGTTGGTAATTGGATCAAAAGATCCCGGAAATACAGCTCTCACAAATTTGTTGTCCACCATCGACAACTCCTCTAAATTCCTTTAAAAAAACAACTTACAAATCCATTGCCTTTTGCTCCCACCTCAAGCTCCAACCGGCCCATCATATCGCAAATACCCCTCATTTAGCAAGTGGGATTTATAATCCCCCGCCTATTCCCCACTTGCCAATCCCACCCGAAAAAGTGCCCCCTGAGGCTTTGCCGTAAAAATCTCTACAAAACCATCATGAGCCAGGGCAAATCTTTTCACCAACGCCAGCCCCAATCCCGTCCCGGTGGTTTCACGACGATCCTCCGGCTGACAACGGTAAAATTCCTCGAAAACCTTCTGTCGATGCCACAGCGGAACACCGCTACCGTGATCTTCTACTTCAATCAGCACGAACGAACCGTCCTGCCGCGTTCGAACCACAACCCGGTTATCCTCTCCATCCCCGCCATATTTAATCGCATTGTCCAGCAAATTAATAACAATCTGCATTGCCGCATCATGATCGAAAATCATCGGTTCCAACTGGGCCAATTCCTTCTGTATAACAAATCCACTTTGCTCGGCGAAAGGCCTCATCGTGTCAATTCCCTTTTCCACGCACTGGTTGATATCGCCCTCCTGAAAATCATATCGCTTGCGCCCGCGCTGTATCCGCGAAAAATCCAGCACATTCTCAATCAACCGGCTTAGCCGCTCACTTTCCTGACGCATATTGCCGTAATACCGATTCCGCTGCTCATCCGATTTCACCCAGTTCTTCTCCAGCATTTCCGTGTACATCCGAATCGAAGTCAGCGGCGTACGTAATTCGTGCGAAACCGCCGAAATAAAATCGTCCTTCTGTTGTGCCAACCTCAACTGCTCTCGAACATTCCGCCACAGACTCATCAATCCCAGCCCCACCACCAAAAAAACTATCGATATCGTCGCTGTGTACCAATATTGCGCTTGCTTCACCTGACGAACTATCCACCCCGGATCCAAATCGTGCAGGTTCAACGTCAACGATCCGAACCCAAAATCCAGCACCGCCTGATAAGCCGCCCCCTCGTCCGCCTGCCTACCCAGATCAAAACTCATCCGGTCGCCCATATTCGCCTCCGCCGCCTCACGCACCAGCTCCAGCAACGCTGCTTCGTTCAGCCGAAAACCCTGCAACAGAAAATCATTCTCGATCTGCACCCGACGAACCAGAAAAACCTCCCCTCCAAAAATACTGTCGGTCCCGACTCCGTTGCGAACCACCAACGGCTTAAATGGCTCGATCTGAATATTCACCCTATCAGATTCAGCCGTTCCCAACGGCACCGCCGCCGCTTTCACCTCCGCTTCCTCCGCCATTAACGCAGGTTTCTCCCGTTCGCTTGATGAATAGCCGTGTTGACTGGTCAGTGTTTTTTTGGCATCCTTGTTCTTGCTAACCGATTTACTCGGAGCCTCTCTGGCTGCTCGACGACTTGATCGGCTTTCAGACCGATCCGTATCTACCCCTTCAGAACTCACTCCAGCTTTCCCGCCAATTAGATCGCTGGTGTCTCGAACGTTGGATTCCCCGGACGACCGACTGAAAAATCGACGCCCTGCCGGAGTACGCTGACCTCTGTTATCAAAATTTTGCGCAACGTTGCCTCTGCTCCGCGTCTCCACCCGGGGTTCCTGCGACTGCTGAATATCAATCTTGTAAGACTGCTGCTTCTGCACCCCCAACGCCACCTGCTGTTCTGCCTGGTCAACCAACTGTTTGGATTGTGGTTGCGGAACCGGGGCCTTAATTTCACTTTTCTCTAATAAATACTGATTAGTGATTTTCTCTTTTACCTCCGGCAGGTTTAAAGCAACCATATCGTCGCGAACAACTTTATTTTTCCCCGCCTGCCCCGCACTCAAAATCGGCAGCAAATTCTCACGCAGTTCATCAACATAAACTTTCGCCCGCTGGTTTAAACTCGTTTCACCCTTTCCTTGGGATCCGCCCATCCCGCCCATAGCTCCGCCCCGGCTCATTCCCCGCCCCGGCTGATAATAAGGCGTACTGATAACCTCATCCGAATCAATCTGGAAATGACCAAAAGCCAATCCCTGCTCCATCCCCGTCGATAACGGCGAACGCATCACCGTCACCTGTTCATTCTCCAACGGCGCATCTTCCGGAACATAAGCATACTGATATTCAGTGTAATCGCGCCGTTGCTCGTTTTGGATAAAAGCATCCAACTGCCTCTTCACCACCGACCGAACATTCTCCGCCACCGCCGCAAATTCCTTCAGACGCTTACCTTCCAATGCCTCCTGCTGCAATTCCAGCGTACGCAAACCCAGCCACACCAGCCCGCCCAGACTGACCAGAATCACTACCGATACCGCTATTAATCGCCTATACATTAGTCATTGCTCTCATACTTATAACCGGCCCCCCGAACCGTTTTAATAATCTCAGGTTGCTGCGTATCTTTTTCAATCTTCGCCCGCAGCTTGGCAATGTGCATATCCACCGTCCGCGTCTCCAGGTCCGAAATGCTTTCGCCCCAGATCGCCTTGAACAGTTCGTCACGACTGATCACCCGATTCGGATTGGCCGCGAAGTATTGCAGAAGATGACCTTCACGCCGGGACAGTTCAATTTTTTTCCCTTCCCGAACCGTCATCAGTTTCGGCAGACTGATTTCCAGATCACCTATTAAAAATGTCTTGCCCACAACGCGCTCGGGTTGCATCCGACGCATGACCGCCTGAATCCGGGCCAGTAACTCCTCCAAAGAAAATGGCTTCGTTACATAATCGTCCGCACCCAGCTTCAGACCCGTTACTTTCTCCTGCTCCTGCCCCTTCGCCGTCAACATGATAATAGGCGTTTGCAGATCCTCCGTTCGCCATTGTTCGCACAACTGCTCTCCACTGATCTTAGGCAGCATCAAATCCAGCAGAATCAAGTCAAACTTTCCCTGCTTCACCATCTTCCGTGCCTCGGCGCCGTCCGTCGCTTCTGCCACCTCATAATGATGATACTCCAGAAAATCACGCAAGCCTTCACGAATCTTCGGCTCATCCTCAACGACCAATATACTACCGCTCTCCGTCATAATCTCACCTTTTAGGTATGCTCCTGGCCAAAATGAATCACCATAGCCTCATTTATATTATAAGCTCAAAGCAGCTTAAACTTCTGTAAATGTTTTGTAAAAAACCCATTTGACCTGTCTTGCGAACAAAATAATGAACTTGCAAGGGTATTTTAACCGTTATTTAATTACCCTGCAATAGAGACAATTTTTAATACTTCCAATAAAAAACCCCTCAGGCTTCCATAAGCAGGACTAAGGGGTTTTGATTCTATTAAATAAAGTTTTACTTGTGAAACAGCGACCCCGCCGGAATCGGCTCGCGGTCCTGACCCTGCACCTGCCAAAAAGCCTCCAAAACCTCGTCGCCCGTCAACTCACAATATTCCACCCGAATCGGATGATAACCCGCCGCCAACGCCGCCTGACCCACCCGCACCTGTGGCGCATGCGGACCATCGTTATCCACTACCAGCTCATCTCCGATATACAATTTGCTCCCGTCATCCGAACGGGTAGCGAAACTATATATTCCGGCCTTTTCAATCTTCACATAACCAGCAAAATCCACCGAAAAATCATTACCTTTATGTTCCTCAGGCAATCCAACCGTCTTCATCACTCCCTCTTTGGCCGCCTGCAACTGCGAAAAATCCGGCAACCTCTGGTAACCCTTCTCAAAATACCGATACTTCAAACCACCCTGCAAACCTTCCACCTGCACCGCCTGCTTCATAACTGCCTTTTTAAACACGCCCCGGCTCACTGCACTTACTCGACCGCTGCTCAAAACCGTCACCGCCTTGATCTCGCCGTCTTCCGTCACCGTAATCGCACCCGTGTATAATTTAGATTCCGCCGTCGGCTCGGAACCATCCGTCGTGTAACGCACCTCAGAATCCGGTATTGAACTTGCCATTTCAACCGTCATCGTATCCAGAAAAACATTATTGCTCTGCAGGCCGCTCGGATTCGGCAGTCGATAATTAACTTCCATCCCATCCAGACGCAAAAGATGATGCCCCAGCCGCTGCTGAAAATCATCCCAATCCCGCAGCTCTTTCGGCGACCATACCACCTCCGCCAATGCACTCATCCGCGGCGCCGCCATGTATTCCACTTGCTGTGTCGTCGGAATATATTCCGTCCAGACATTACCCTGGGCACCCAACATATGTTTTTTCTTATCCTCCGGCAGGTTCTCCGGCGTCGGTTCGAACGAATAAACCTTCTCCAACGGCAAAAATCCGCCAATCGCCTTGGGCTCGGTCTTCGGATCACCCTGATAAAAATCAAAGTAACAGTGCGAAGTCGGCGACATCACCACGTCGTGGCCCTGACTCGCCGCCGCAATCCCGCCACTCATGCCCCGCCAACTCATCACCGCCGCGTTCGGCGCCAAACCACCTTCAAGGATTTCATCCCAACCAATCAGCCGTTTGCCCTTGCTGTTCAAAAACTTTTCAATACGCTGAACAAAGTAACTCTGCAGCTCATGTTCGTCATGCAGCCCTTCCGCCTTGATCCGCGCCTGGCAAAGCTCGCATTTCTTCCACCGGTCTTTCGGACATTCATCCCCGCCGATATGAAAAAATTCTCCCGGGAACAACTCCACCACTTCCGCCAATACATTCTCCAAAAACTCAAACGTCTCTTCCTTGCCCGCACAAAAGACGTCTTTGGAAACACCCCAGTTCTCATACACAATAAAAGGTCCACCCGTACACGACAGCTCCGGATGTGCCGCCAGCACCGCCACCGAATGGCCCGGCATCTCAATCTCCGGTACTACCGTCACAAAACGCTCCGCTGCATAAGCGACCACCTCGCGAATTTCATCCTTCGTATAAAAACCACCGTAGGTCTCCCCCTCAGGGTATTTCTTGCCGTATTCGCCCGCTCGCCACGCACTGATCTCCGTCAGCTTGGGGTACTTATCGATCGCCACCCGCCAGCCCTGATCTTCCGTAAGGTGCCAGTGGAACACATTCATCTTGTGCATCGCCAGCATATCGATGTACTTCTTTACAAATTCCTTGTCAAAAAAGTGCCGACAAACATCCAGATGCATTCCCCGCCACGGATAACGCGGCTCATCTTCGATCTTCACCTTAGGCACCGACCAGCTAATACCCGCCACCTTGGTCTTGCTCTCGATCTCCGTTGGCAACAACTGCCGCAAAGTCTGACAACCGTTAAAAACTCCATGTGCACTCGCCGCTGTAATCACCACCCCGTCATCTTTCACTTCCAACGCGTATCCTTCTTTACCATACTTCTCCGCACTACCGCTGCTGTCCAACACAATCGCATTCCCTCCCGCATCACCCGACTTAACCTCCAGCTTCAAATCCGTAGCCGGATCCAGCAATGCCGACAGATATTCACCCACCCCCTGGGTATCACCCTTGGCGACAATATAAGTCTTGCCGTCAATCACAAATACACCTTCCCCAACCTCCACCATCACCGGCTGCGGAATAACCGCCACCGACAGCGCCTCCTGTTGCCCACCCTGTTCCGCCTGCCCTCCCGACTGCTTTGCCGCTGGTTTCCCAACTGGTACCCCCGAAGAACCCCCATTCTGGTCGTCCGGTCCGCAGCCCGCCAAAAACATAATCAGCAACATAGCTACTAACTTTTTCATTGTTAATCTCCTTACGCTAAAGTGATTTAATCATCCGATTCATCTGAAATCACCATAATCCAGCCTCACCCCAATTGCAATTATTTCTTCGCACCTTTAACTA
Source organism: Sedimentisphaerales bacterium (assembly GCA_016934515.1). GTDB lineage: Bacteria > Planctomycetota > Phycisphaerae > Sedimentisphaerales > SM23-30 > JAFGSR01. The sequence goes on along the minus strand of JAFGSR010000049.1, from coordinate 2,434 downwards.
ACGCCGGAATCAAATCCCCCGACCCCTTCTGCGAAATCACCTTCGCCGGCACCCCGCCCACCGTAACATTACCCGGCACATCCTTACACACCACCGCGTTAGCTCCCACCGCCGCGTTATCTCCAATCGTAATCCCGCCAAAAATCTTCGCACCCGGTCCCAGATAAACATTATCGCCAATCTTTGGTGTCGCTCCCCGCAGCGAACCGACATTCACTCCCGAATGAATCCGACAGTTCACCCCCACCCGCACCTCATCGTTAACCACCACACTGCCCGCGTGCGCGATCGACAGCCCCGGTCCAAAACAGTTCGGCTCAATCGCAATCCCCAGCTTCGCACCCAGCCGAATCCGCCGCCACTGCAGATACATCCGCACCACCTTCGCCCACGCTCCCCGCCGACAATTCAGATAATACTCCAGCTTCCGCAAAATCCGCTGATAACGCATCACATCATTCTTCAGAAACTCCTTCACCGTCCATCGCTCCACGTTCGAATTAAACATATCCGCCCGCAAATATTCTTCGTAATCTGCTTTACTCGCTATCGGCATTCCAAAATCCTCTGTCATTTCTCAGCCACATTTCACTTCTACACCAAAAACCTCTCCATATCAAGCAGACTTTAACGCTTGCACTTTCCCGCCACACCCTTAAAATGGCGATAGTTAAACTAACACCTTAATTTGGAGGACCTCTAATGTTTCAGCAAAAAACCGCCTCAGCCATCATCGTTGGCATTTTCCTCATCAGCTTCGCCGCCGCTCCCGCCCACGCTCTTACCATTGCCCGCGACGGCTCCGCCACCGCCGTCATCGTCACCCACCCCGACGCCCCCGAACCCGTCCAGCACGCCGCCGACGAATTAGCCACCTTCCTTAACCAAATCACCGCCGCCACCTTTAAACGTGCCAAAACCGCCTCCGATTCGACCGCCAACCTCCTCGTCGGCCCCCAGGCGGCAAAATTCGCCGACCCAACCTTCTCCACCGAAGACCTCGGCTCCGATGGCATCGTCATCAAAACCATCGACAACAACCTCATCCTTGCCGGCGGACACCCTCGCGGCACCCTCTACGCCGTTTACACCTTCCTCGAAGACCACCTCGGCTGCCACTGGTGGACCTCCACCGAATCCACCATTCCCAAAACCACCACCATTAATATCGAAACCATCGATACCCGCTACGTCCCCCCGCTCGAATACCGCGAACCTTTCTGGTACGACGCCTTCGACGGCGACTGGGCCGTTCGCAACAAATCCAACGGCAGCTCCGAACGCCTCGACGTCAAACGCGGCGGCAAACATTCCTACCAGGGCTTCGTCCACACCTTCTACAGCCTCATCCCACCCGCCAAATACTTCAAAGATCACCCCGAATGGTTCAGCCAAATCGAAGGCCAACGCAAACACGAGCACACCCAACTCTGCCTCACCAACGATGCTATGCGCAACGAACTGATTAAAAACCTCAAAGCCAACCTCCGCAAAAATCCCACCGCCACCATCGCTTCCGTCTCCCAGAACGACTGGCACGGCAACTGCCAATGCGAAAAATGTGCCGCCATCGACGCCGAAGAAGGCTCTCCCGCCGGCTCACTCCTCCGCTTTGTCAACGCCGTCGCCGCCGAAATTGAACCCGAATTCCCCAACGTTGCCATCAGCACCCTCGCTTACCAGTACACCCGCAAACCACCCAAAATTACCAAGCCTCGCTCCAACGTCATCGTCCGCCTCTGTTCCATCGAGTGTTCCTTCAGCCATCCGCTTACCCACCCCCGCAACCAGAAATTCCGCGACGACATCGTCGGCTGGTCAAAAATTTGCAACCGCCTCTACATCTGGGACTACACCACCAACTTCCGCCACTTCCTCCTGCCCCATCCCAACCTCCGCGTCCTCGCCCCCAACATCAAATTCTTTACCGAAAACGGTGCCCGCGGCATCTTCGAACAGGGTGCTTACACCACCAACGGTGCCGAAATGGCCGAACTCCGCGCCTGGGTCCTCGCCAAACTCCTCTGGAATCCCAACCTCGATGGCCAAACCCTCATCGATCAGTTCCTGGACGGCTACTATTCCCCGCCCGCCGCCAAACACATCCGCGCCTACATTAACCTCATCCACGACGAAGTCGAAAAAACCGACGACCGCCTCGGATGCTTCGCCGGCATCGCCGCTTCCAAGGTGAACGTCGGTTGGCAGGGTAACGCTTCCAAATTCATCAACTTCAAAACCCTAAACAAATCCCTCGCCTACCTCAAAGACGCCCAACGTGAAGTCGCCCAAGACCCCGACCTCACTTTCCGCGTCCAGTGCGCCACACTACCCGTCCAGTACGCTTTCATGATGTGCTGGAACTCCATGCGCCAAAAAGCCGCCGAATCCAATTCCGATTGGCCCATGCCCGACTCCATCGACACCGCCTACC
>JAFGSR010000048.1 GCA_016934515.1 Sedimentisphaerales bacterium | reverse complement strand
TTTTTGTGGCTATTCTTCTTCTCCCATCCAAAATCCAACATCCAAAATTCAAAATCTCTTCCTAGCTCAGATACCCTGCCCCCTGTGCCCCCTCGCCGCGGCGAAGCGCTCTGGCGTAGCCGGGCTGTGGCTATCTTTATTCTTATTCTTCAGGCTTCAAGCTTCAGGCTTTCTTCTCCGCGTCTTGGCGTGAAATATCTTAATTAAAATCATGAAAATCCTGTCATCCTGTCTAAATTTCTTAATTTCTCTGAGCCCTCTGCGCCCTCTGTGGCTTCTTAAATTCCGGGCCAAAAGCGCGACACCCCCTTTCCCCAAACTCCCAACTTTCTCCAAAAAACCGCCAAGTTTTCGTAATTTTCATTCAAAAACCATCAAAAACCACCCAACTTTCGCCCCTGTTTTCGACCCGAATTTCACTTTTTCTCACTTTTGGCCCACTTTCCCGCGCCGCAAATTTGGCCCACATTCCCGACCACCCCCATCCACTACAAAACCCACAACCACTCCCCTGCCAACAACTTAACAAATTTCCCCGCCCCGCACTCCCCCCAAATCCGAACGAAATCCACCGTTCAAAAATAGCCCAAATCCCCCCAAATTTTCCCCCAAAATCCCCATTTTTGTCTCATTTTCGTCCCGCCTCCTTATCAAACAGTTTGCCCAGCCAAACATTGACCTGTTCGATTATTCCACTAGAATAGCTCCATGGATATTTTTGCCGCTGTATTTTCGCAAACTTTCGGTGCCGTCTTGAAAGTTTTTATAATTATCCTGGCCGCCGGCCTGCTTGTTCGCCGACGAATTGTTACCCAGGATCAAATCAAAGGCCTTTCGGTAGTAACGGTCAATGTCTTTTTGCCCTGTCTGATTTTTTCTAACATCATCGACAATTTCCGTCCCGATAATTTCGCGTACTGGTGGACCCTCCCCCTGGCAGCGACCGCCACCATCTTGCTGGGTTTGCTGTTGGGGGCTTTGGTTTTTCTGCGTGAACTGCCCGCCAAAAAGAACATGCTTGCCCTGGCATCGGTCCAGAACGCCGGCTACCTGATCCTGCCCGTCGGCAGTGCCCTTTTTTCCCCGGCCGAGTTTGAAAGATTCGCCACCTATTGCTTCCTCTACATCCTCGCCTTCAATCCCCTGCTCTGGAGCATTGCCAAATACCTGGTCACCTCCCAGGCCGATGAAAAAATCACCTTCCGCAGCCTGACCACCCCACCGCTGCTGGCCAACATTTTCGCCCTGCTGCTGGTTTTCACCGGTGCCTACCGTCTGGTTCCCGGCGTCGTTACCAGTTCCGCCGATCTGCTCGGCCAGGCCACCGTTCCCCTTGCTAATTTCATTCTGGGTGCCGTGCTGGGCAGCATCTCGTTAAAAATCAAACCCTATTTCTTCGACGCCCTCAAAACACTTTTCATCAAGCTTATCGCCATCCCTCTCATATCGATTCTGGTTTTATACCTCTTCGATTTACAAACCAAAGATCCGCTGATGGCCAAATTCCTGGTCTTGCAGGCCGCAGCCGCTCCTGCCACCGGACTAATCCTGCAACTGCGAAAATATGGCGGCGACGAACAAAAAATCAGCAACATCATGCTCCTGCATTACATCGCCTGCATTTTCCTAATGCCCACGTGGATGGCTGTCTGGTCATTGCTCACTTAAAACCCACCATCCGATCCCGCCTTTCTCAAACCCTTATGCAACAAGCATTTAGAATCCTCAGCCCTTTCCGCACTCGCCCGACCTCGGCACATCTGCTCAAAATTTTCTGATTGCCCTTTACAGAAACGCCCTGATTAGCTATAAAATCCCATGGCAAAATGCGTTACGGATAGCGATTCCTGGTTATTATCCTGTTGAAAACCGTTTTGTCAGAGCTAAATTTCATGGATCAAAGCCGGTTAACCAACCGGGGGCCTGTAGCTCAGTCGGTAGAGCAGTGGACTCATAATCCATTGGTCGTAGGTTCGAGTCCTACCGGGCCCATTATAAACGGGATTTTCAGATCGTTACCGCGGTTTCCCGTTCACTGCTCCATAGCTATCCGTAATATTCTGCAAAAAAACACCAATTAAAGCACCAAGACATATTTACCACTTATCACTTTTGCCATGCGTTCCCGTTGCCGCATCTTTTTGTTTACGGTTTGTTTATCGGAGAAATCTCGTTCGAGAAATGGAGGCGTAATGAAGAAGCGAATTGTAATGGTCGTCTTGTTAATGGGCACAGTTGTATGTGGCGAGACGAACGATAATAAACTTGATCTGCAATCGGACGGTGGTCCCTGGCGGTTCTATCCTGCTAAGAATGCCGACGAAAATATACCGAAAGTCCTGCTGATAGGTGATTCGATCATGAACGGCTATCGCGGACGTGTCGCGGACATGCTCAAGGGTAAGGCAACGGTCGAGGTCTGGTTGACAGCATTGCATCTTAAGAGCAAGCATCTTCACGCCGATCTCAAAAAGGTACTCAACCGGGGGCCTTATGTTGCGATCCATTTCAATATCGGCCTCCACGGCTGGCCGAAAGGCAGGATCCTTAAAGATGAATACGAGCCACTGCTTAAGTCCTACGTCGATATTATTCGCGAGAACGCCGATGGCGCACAGTTAATCTGGGCCAGCACCACACAGATCACGGAAAAAGGCGAACCGACCAAGCTGGACCCGATCAATAATCCAACCATTACCGATCGCAATATCGTCGCGGCAAAGATCATGAAGGAATACGACATCCCGGTCAACGATCTCTACGGCCTCATGAGCGACAAGCTGAAACTCGCCAATGGCGACAAGTTCCATTGGAAAGGGGAAGGCTACCAGGTTATGGCGAAGCAGATTGTTTCTTACCTCAAAAAGGCTCTCCCTTCTTCCTGGACTATCGTTTTGCCGGATCAGGCCTCGGACCCGATTCGCCTGGCGGGGAAAGAAATCCGTCGTTATATTTACCTGCGTACTGACGAACTTCTGCCGATCCAGAACGAGACACCGAAAACCGGCAACGCCATCCGGTTTGCTCTCGATAAGACACTCGGCAAGCAGGAGTACCGACTCAAGACGTCCACTGAAAACGGTAAGAGGACACTGAACATCTCCGGCGGCAGTGATATTGCTATTCTATACGGAGCCTATCAGTTTGTCGAACGGCTCGGAGTACGGTTCTATATTCACGGCGATACTATTCCCGACGAGAAAATCGCCTTGCACATCCCGGAGTTCGACGAGATCCATAAGCCATTGTTTGAAAAACGCGGTCTGCTCCCCTTCCATGACTTCCCCGAAGGCCCGGACTGGTGGAGCATCGATGAGTGGAAAACCGTCATCGCCCAAATGACCAAGATGCGTATGAACTTTGTCGGTCTCCATTGCTATCCCAAGGGGGCACTGGGGCCGGAACCCATCGTGTGGATCGGGCTACCCGAAGACTGTAACGAAGACGGCACCGTCAAACTTGCCGATAGCACTTCCTGGCACAATACTCAACGTTATGCAGATTACGGCTGTTACCGGCCCATGCCGACAAGCGGATTCAGCTATGGTGGATCATTGGTCTTTGATGCCGACAACTATGGTCCGGAAATTAACCTAGCGCACGACTTTCCCTTCCCTAAAACCCCGGACCAAAGTCAGGACATGTTTCGACGTTGCGGGCTGATGCTCAAAGACATTTTTACCTATGCCAACGAAATGGGTATCACCACCTGCGTGGGCACCGAAGCGCCTTTGAATGTACCGGAGGTGGTGAAGAAGCGGCTGGAAGAGCTGGGCAAAGATCCGAAAAATCCCAAAGTCATCCAGGAACTCTATGAAGGCATGTTCTTACGGATCAAGCGATCCTTTCCTCTCGACTACTACTGGATCTGGGGGCATGAGGGGGAGATCAGGGAAAACGCGTTCCGGGACGACTTCCTGGCAGCGTTAAAAGCGTCCCGGAAGGTTGAGGCCCCATTCGGACTCGGAATCTGCGGTTGGGGCTGGATTGCCAATAACTTCCCGCGTCTGGACGAAGCTTTCCCGAAAGAGGTCGCTTTCAGTTGTATCAACATGTCAACAGGACAGTCTTTCGTGTCAAAGAACTTCAAGCAATTATCCGATCGTGAGAAATGGGCAATCCCCTGGTTTGAAGATGATCCCGGGATGATCTCGCCCCAGCTTTTTGTTGGGCGCATGCGAAAGGATGCGGTTGATGCACGCGACTACGGCTGCAACGGATTGATGGGATTGCACTGGCGAACACGGATCCTGGCCCCGAACATTTCCGCCCTTGCCCAGGCCGGCTGGAGTCACAACGGTTGGGACAAACCGACCGAAGAGCCGAAGCAGGATAACACGGTCATAGTTTCCGGCGGTAAAAGTGCCGCATACCTGAATCATCCCATTGCCGATACGGAAGACGATATCGTCTATCAGCAGGTTCGATATGACCTGGACGGATATCAGTTCATGCTACCCGACGGTGACTACAAGGTAACATTAAAGTTTTGTGAAGTAGCCTACGAAGAATCCGGCAAGCGGGTATTCGGAGTGAAGCTGCAGGACAAAACCGTGATCGATAAGCTCGATGTCTTCGAGAAGGTCGGCCAGTACAAGGCATTGGATTACACTTATGACAATATCAAGGTGAATAACGGTCGGCTAGATATCGGATTCACCCGCATTATTGAGTATCCCTGCATTGCCGCAATTGCAATTGAAGGTAAGGATGCGTCAATAAAGATTAACTGTGGTGGCGACAAGTTCAAAGATTATCAAGTGGATGCTCAGCCGGAACAGCCGATCCGACACCTGCCGGCCGGCGACTTCTATCGAGACTGGGCAAAGGCCGAATTCGGGCCAGAAGTATCGGAGGAGGTCGCCGATATCTTCACAAAACTCGATGGCCGCTTCCCACGTGCATCCAATTGGAATCGTGGCCCGGGCGTGATCGTTGTCCACCGTGAGCCCTGGAATAAGATTGAGCCGAATTACGAGTTTGTCGATAAGATGGCCTCGTTACGAGATCGGGTCAAAGGTGCGGGAAATCTGGAACGGTTTGATTACTGGCTAAATACGTTTCGGTTTGGCAAATCCACAGCAAAGCTAACCTGCGCGCGGGGACAGCTTGATGCGGTGATGGAACAGGTCAATAGTGATAAGAATCCCGAAATCCAAAAGAAGCTGACCGCCGAAAAAGCTCTACCAGCCAAGAAAGCCGTGATCGAATCGGCCGGGGAAATGGTCCAGGATCTCCTGGCGGCTCTGAATAATTCGAGCGAATTGGGGACACTGGTTAACATAGAACAGCAGTCATTCCTGAGGTGTCGCTATCTGGATGCCCATGACGCCGCACTCAGCAAGGCTCTGGGCCATGATCTGCCCGCAGATGTCCTGCCGCCAAAATCCTATGCCGGCGAACCGAGGCTTATCGTGCCGGCCAGACGCTCACATTTGCACAAAGGCGAACAGTTGACCATCAAAGTTATCATCCTTGACAATGAGTTTGCGAAATCCGCCTCGCTTTATTGGCGACAGATGGGCGAAGGGGATTATCAGAAGATCGATCTCACTCATAAAGCTCGTGCAGTCTATATCGTGACACTGCCACCGGCAACGGGTGATGCAATTGAGTATTATATCCAAGCCACGACAGCCGGCGGCAAGTCGTTGGTCTGGCCCGCCTCTGCGCCCGATATCAATTACACGCTTGTCGTTATCAACAAGTAATCTGAAAATTGTACGATTCCCTGACCTTGGCGACATTGATGGCCACGACCTCCAGGATTAGAGTTATTTAGCATTACCGGAAATTAATCATGGCCGACGAATACAAAGTACTTGGCACCAACGTGCCAATATACTGCTTGATAAGCCCTGTCAGGTCAGGGCTGGGCGGTTTCTGGACTAAAAATGGCTAATTGTTACAGGTGACTTGCGAGACATTTGACAAGAAGAAATTTTGGAGAACTCAGATGATAATAGGTATTCCAAAAGAGATTAAGGATAACGAGTACCGGGTGGGGATGGTGCCGGCGGGAGTACGGGGCCTGGTTGATCATGGGCACGAGGTCCTGGTTGAAGTCGATGCCGGGGCGGGCAGCGGTTTCAGCGGTAAGGATTATCAGGAAGTGGGTGCCAAAATCGTGGACAGCGCGGCAGAAGTGTACGGACAGGCGGAAATGGTAGTGAAAGTCAAAGAGCCGATCGCGTGTGAGTATGATTATTTTCGGCCGGGACTGGTGATGTTTACGTTTTTGCATCTGGCGGCGGAGGCGGAGTTGGCCCATCGGCTGATCGAGTCGGAAGTGATTGGGATCGCCTACGAAACGGTGCAGACGGCCGACGGTCAATTGCCGCTGCTGACGCCGATGAGCGAGATAGCGGGTCGAATTTCGGTGCAGGTTGGTGCACATTACCTGGAGAGAACCCATGGCGGAGCCGGGATGCTGCTGGGCGGGGTACCGGGAGTGCGGCCTTGCGAAGTGGTGATTGTGGGCGGCGGTGTGGTGGGAACAAACGCTGCCAAAATGGCGGTGGGGCTGGGAGCACAGGTAACGATTCTGGATAAGAACGCAGCACGTCTGCGGCAACTGGACGATATTTTTAGAGGGCGGGTTAAAACGATTATGTCAAATCAGTACAACATCGCCGAGGCTGTGGCCGGTGCGGATCTGCTGGTGGGAGCAGTGCTGATTCCGGGTGAAAAAGCACCGCGGCTGGTAACGGAAAAAATGGTTAAAACCATGAAGCCGGGATCGCTGATTGTGGACGTGGCAATCGATCAGGGCGGAGCGATTGAAACCATCGATAGGATTACCACGCACAGCGAGCCGGTCTATGAAAAGTACGGAGTGCTGCATTATTCGGTAGCCAATATGCCCGGGTCGGTTCCGCGGACCTCGACGTTTGCATTAACGAATGTAACGCTGCCTTATGTGATGGCAATCGCGGATAAGGGATTCAAACAGGCGATGCAGGATGATCCGGCGCTGGCGTTGGGAGTGAACACAATAGCTGGTCGGTGCACCTGCAAGGGAGTGGTTGAGGCGGTGAAACTTACTTATGTACCGCTGGAAAATGTGTTGATGACCCTGAAGTGAGGTGCAATGTTTTGGGGGGTGATTATTAAATGCGGGACGGGCAACCATCAAGTCCAGAAAACCGCCACCGCCACGATCAGCCAGATAACGATTCCCAGGACGATTTTGCTGACAGCACCGAGAAATTGGCCAAGTCCGGCGCCGACGCCGATGCGAACAGATTTTTCCATGTCTTTGCCGCCGCTCAGTTCGAAAGCCCAGGCCCCACAACCGGCACCGCATCCGGCGCCAATCAAAGTGCCAAGCAAGGGCACGGGGATGAAAACCGTACCGATCAAAGCACCTGAAATCGCACCGATTATGGCTCCGAGGGCGCTGCGTCGGGTGCCGCCGGCTTTACGTGCGGCAGTCATACCGGACAGAAATTCGATCAATTCACCCAATAAAGCCAGAACAATTATCACCACCAGAGAGATAATGCTGAATAAACCATCGTCCCAGCGCCACCAGGCGAATAGGCAGGTGGTAATGACTATAAGCCAGTTGCCCGGCAAAGCGAAAAAAACCAATCCCAGCCAGATAAGGTTCATTATCAGTAACGAAATCGAGTAAATCAATATCATTGCCATATTTTGCCAGTTCGTGCTTAAATTGCAACAATCTAAGGCTGAAAATGTGATTTTTTGGACAATTTCAAGGCCAAAAGAAAAAAACTGTAATTGTATTGATTATTTGAAATATCTATTTATAATAAGCGTTACATATACAGGAGGCGAATATGGCTGTTAGAAAAGACGGCATGAACACGAAAAAGAAGCTTCTGAGAGCTGCGGCAGAAGTATTCGCCGAAAAAGGCTACCAACACACCACCGTGGCCGAAATCGGCCGACGTGCCCATAGCAATCTGGCGGCGGTAAACTACCATTTTGGCAGCAAAGACGCCTTATATGTAGCCGTATGGAAGCATGCGTTTGAAGAGGCTATGGAAGTTTATCCTCCGGAAGGTAGTTTGGCACCCCATGCCGACCCGGAAGAAAAACTACAAGCGTTGATTAATTCCCATATCCATCGTATCCTAAATAACAGTCGCCTCGGGCATGCAGGAAAGATACTATTGCAGGAAATGTCAAATCCCACCGAAGCAATTCATCAGGTTCGTCATGATGCCATTCAACCACTACTCAAAAGAACACAAAGTATCATAAAGGAATTACTCGGATCGGAGGCAACCGATCAGGAAGTGGGCTTTTGTGAAATGAGTGTGATTCATCAATGTCTGGCAATCGGTTTTCGAAAAGGCAGATTTCCCGATCACGCCATGAAGGAAATTACCCCTGATGTTATTGATGCCCTGGTGGAGCACATCACACGTTTTTCCCTGGCGGGTATTTCGGCAGTACGCGCGAATATTGAATCCCGCAACCTTCAAAGGCCCCTTTAATAATGTTACCTTAACCAGCAAGAGACTTTATTGTTATGAATAATAAATTACCAGCTTACGCTGGACCGGATTCGCCGCGATCCACGGGGAGTTTCGACGCTCCCGTTGGTCGCTGCGGTTTTCGGAAAAAGCGAAATACAAATTCCTATACGATTAAATTACCAGCTTACTCTGGACCGGATTCGCCGCGATCCACAGGGAGTTTCGACGCTCCCGTTGGTCGCTACGGTTTTCGGAAACAGCGAAATACAAATTCCTATACGATTAAAATGAAGTTGCCAACATTCTTTTCGAAGCTGGACTTGTTGCCTGGATGCTTAATTTTGCTGATGAGTTGTTTCTTCTGGGGATGCAGCCCCAAGGTAACTACCGTGGTTTCACCGGTTAACCTCCCAGAAGATTTTCCCGCTACGGGGAATGGAATGCTGCCGGATAAGTGGTGGGAAACCTTTGGCGATAAAACGCTAAACAGCTACGTAGAACGAGCTCTAGGGGAAAATTTTGACCTCCTGATTGCATGGGACCGGCTGGCTCAGACCGAAGCCCTGGCGGTAAAGGAAGGGGCGGCATTATGGCCGGAGGTAAATGCCAGCGGACAGGCCAGTCGCACACGTGAGGAAATGGGAAATGTTGCCAATTATTATAATCGCTATAACCTCGGAGTATCGGTCAGTTACGAACTGGATCTTTGGGGCCGAATTCACGCGGCTCATCAGGGTGCTCTTTTGGATGTCCAAGCTAGTCGGGAAGATCTTGACGCAACCGCAATTGTGTTAAGTGCACGAATTACCCAAACCTGGTATCAATTGGCAGAGGCCATTGCCCAGGTCGATCTCATCGATCAACAGATCGAGTCCAACCAGAAGGTTCTCGCATTGATTACCACCCGATTCAGGCAGGGGCAAATCAGTGCTGCCGATGTGCTTCGTCAACGGCAATTGCTGGAATCCAGCCACGGCCAATTAATCCTGGCGCAGGAACAAATTGAACTCCTGCTGCATGAACTTTCAGTTTTGCTGGGAACTGCTCCGGGATCCTTAACGCAACCGCAGGATGCCTGGTTAATGGATTTACCGATTTTACCCGTGGTCCCGGTTCCTTCAGAATTGATTCAGCGTCGTCCGGACGTGCGTAGTGCCTTTATCAACGTTCAGGCGGCTGATCAACGGGTGGCGCAGGCCATTGCGGATCAGTTTCCCCGGATAAGCATATCGGCCGGTGCGGAAACTTCGGGCATGGAAGTGCGGGATCTTTTCGATAACTGGCTGGCGAATATTGCGGGGAACCTGTCGCAACCCATTTTCGATGCCGATCGTCGAGCAGCCGAGGTGGATCGCACCCGCGCTGCACTGTCACAAGCAATCCATGAATATGGCCGGGTAATTCTGAATTCGTTGCAGGAAGTGCAAGATGCCCTGACCCAGGAACGGCAACAAGCAGATTATCTACTCAATCTTGGAAAACAATTAGAACTGTCCCGAAAGGTTTTGGAACGAACACGTGAAAGTTATATAAAAGGCCAGCTTGATTATCTCAGAGTTTTAGAATCACTGGTTTCGCGGCAAAGTCTGGAACGAAATTACATAAAAGCCAAACAACAATTAATATCACGCCGAATCGATCTGTGTCAGGCAATTGCCGGCAGTTGGCAGATGGACAGGCCCGAGATAACAACCTTAGACATAAAGAAGAGTGCTGTTAGTAACTGATTTTGAAAATTCAGCAAAGGATACTAATTCCAAGGATACAAAACCATGAATCATTCTAACGAAAATGTCCCGCAGAACAAAATACCAGAAAAGAAAAAGAGAACTTTCTGGTGGTGGCTAATGGTAATAATAACCAGAATTATTTTGCCCGTAGCTATTATCACAGCGGGGATTTTATATGCGCTCTACCTGATTGAAAACTCCGTAAAATCGAAACGCCAGCCCCCCACCCGACAGGCTCGGCTGGTAGAGGTGGTTAAGCTCAAACGCGGAGACTATAAGGTCGAAGTAAAAGCCATGGGTTTGGTAATTCCCGCGCGTGAGATAGATTTGAAACCTCAGGTTTCCGGGAAAATTACTCAGATCAATCCGGAACTGCTCCCCGGAGGCATCTTCCAGACCGGCCAAAGTCTGATGCGCATAGAACCCGCCGACTATGAGTTACAGGTCGAGCAAAGACAATACGAGGTTGACAATGCCCAAAACAATTTAAAGCTCGAACAGGGCAACCAGACCATCGCCCAGCAGGAATTCGAACTGCTGGGAGATGTAATAGACAATGACGACAAAGACCTGGTATTAAGACAGCCTCAGTTACTCTCCCTACAGAACAGCTTGCAGGCAGCACAAGCACAATTAAAACAGGCTAACCTTGACTTGGATCGAACTCACATTACCGCACCGTTTAACTGTATTATAAAAGAAAAATATGTCGATCTCGGTGCCACCGTGCAGCCGACGACCACATTAGTCACTCTGACGGGTATCGACGAATACTGGATCGAATTGCAGGTTTTCGTTGACCAGTTAAAATGGATTAAAATTCCCAGAAAAAGCAGTGAGCCGGGTTCACCCGTCCGCATATTCAATCCTACCGTTTGGGGTGAGGATTCCTTCCGGGAAGGTAAAGTTCTGCGTTTGGGCAGTAGTCTGGAAACTAGCGGTAATCTGGGAACCAGTGGCCGCCTGGCCAAGCTGCTGGTGTCGGTTAAAGACCCCCTTGCTCTGAGTAACAAAAATAAGCAGGCGGAACCGCTATTAATTGGCTCCTATGTCCACGGAGTAATTGAATGTGAAAACCTTACCTCGGTAATCAAACTTAATCGCGAGCTTTTGCGTGACGGTGATAAAGTTTGGTTATGCACTGCAGACAATACCTTGAAAATCCATCCGGTAAAGATAGTTTTTGGTGCGAAAGATTATGTATTAATTTCCGACGGCATCAATCCGGACAGCCAGGTGATTGTTACGGATATTGCCGCAGCAGTGGATGACATGCCCTTGCGCTTGCCTTACCAGGAACCATCACAATCCCAGGAGCAGACCCAGCTCGATATAGAAAATGGAAAAAGTGGGAGAGAAAATAATGACTGATTCAGAACCGCAGAACATCAGCCGGCCCTCTCGAGGACCTCTTGCCTGGATGGTTCATAACCGGGTAACGCCAAATCTGATGATGATGGTATTCATCTTCGGTGGTTTATTTGTTACTACCCAAATCAAGCAGGAAGTTTTCCCTGAGTTTGAATTAGATATCGTCCAGATACGGGTTCCCTATCCCGGTTCAAGCCCGGAGGAGGTTGAACAAGGCATCATCCTGGCAATCGAGGAAAGAGTGCGTGGACTGGATGGCGTCAAGGAAATTTCTGCCACCGCCTCCGAAGGTGCGGGAATTGTTTCTGTTGAAATGTTGGAGGATGCGGACCGCCAAAAGGTTTACCAGGATGTTAAACAGGAAGTTGACAGTGTCACCACATTTCCCGAAGACGCCGAAGAACCTGAAGTCAGCCTGTTGGCACGGCGGCGGGAAGTACTCCAAATACAACTCTATGGAAATGTAAATGAGTGGAATCTGCGTGAACTGGCTGAACAGGTGCGTGATCGCTTGCTGCTCGATCCCGAAATAACTCAGGTTGACTTATTGGGGGCCAGGAAATACGAAATTCATGCCGAGATCCCACAGGACGTGTTACGCCATTATGGCTTAACCCTGGATAACATTGCCCGTAAAATCGCCAGCACCTCGGTGGAAATCCCCGGCGGTTTTATTGAAACCAAGGGCGGGGACATTTTGATGCGTGTCAAACAGCGTCGGGACTGGGCCGATGAATTCGCCCGGATTCCCATCATAACCACTCCCGAAGGTACCCTGGTTTATCTGGAAGATATTGCTACGGTAATCGACGAATTTGAAGATGCCGACCGTGAAGCAACGTATAATGGCTATCGGGCTATCGGACTGGGAGTGTATCGCATCGGGGAGCAGACCCCTATTGGAATTTCTGATGCAGCCCGAGCGGCAATGTCGGAAATCGAAAAAGATTTACCGCCGGAGGTCAACTGGGCGATTAGCCAGGACCGTTCTGATATTTATCGCCAACGACTGGAACTTCTGTTAAAAAACGCTTTTTTTGGCTTGATTCTGGTGTTCATTCTCTTAAGTCTTTTCCTGGAATTCAAACTGGCGTTCTGGGTAATGATGGGAATCCCCACGTCTTTCCTCGGAGCCTTTCTGTTTCTTCCGTTAATGGACGTGACGATTAATATGATTTCCATGTTCGCCTTTATCGTGGCGCTGGGTATTGTGGTAGATGACGCAATTGTCGCCGGAGAAAACATCTACGAGTATCGCCAACGCGGTATGGGAGTAATAGATGCAGCTATCCAGGGCGCCCGAGATGTAGCGATGCCGGTTAGCTTCAGTATCTTGACAAACATCATTGCTTTTTTACCTCTCTGTTTTGTCCCCGGAGTAATCGGCAAAATCTGGAAAGTCATCCCGTTAGTGGTCATTACGGTGTTTACCATTTCATGGATTGAATCATTGCTTATTCTTCCTTCGCACCTGGGACATTCAAAAAAGAATAATCGACGCGGAATACGTGCCTTTCTGCATAACCTTCAACAGGCTTTCAGCCGCTTTTTTATGAAATTCGTGGAAAAGGTATATGGACCGTTCCTGGACCTGTGCATGAAATTCCGGTATCTGACGGTAGCCTTGGGATTGTTGGTGTTGACCATTATTGCCGGTTATGTCGCCAGCGGAAGAATTGGTATGATACTGATGCCCCGCGTTGAATCTGATCTCGCCTCCGTTACCGCCGTTTTGCCTTATGGCACTTCCTTCGAAAAAGCCGCCCAGGTTCGTGATCTCCTGGTTGATTCCGCGAAAAAAGTAATTGCCCAGCACGGCGGTAACCGGCTGACCGATGGAATGTTCGCTCTGGTGGATGAAAACACCGTGGAAATTCTGTTGTACCTGACGGACCCGGACATACGTCCCATTAGTACCACCGAGTTAACCCAGTACTGGCGCGACGCCACGGGACCGGTTGTGGGCCTGGAATCCATAAAATTCGAATCGGACCGAGGCGGACCCGGTCGCGGGGCATCGCTGACCGTGGAACTGAGCCATCGTGACATAAATATCCTGGACCAGGCCAGTTCTGAACTAGCTGACATCATTTCCGAATTTTCCAACACCACCGACATCGACGATGGTTATACTCCGGGTAAACAGCAACTCAACTTCACCGTCAAACCCGAAGGTGAAAGCCTGGGACTCACTGCCTATGAAGTAGCCCGGCAGGTGCGAAATGCCTTCTACGGAGCCGAAGCTCTACGTCAGCAGCGCGGACGCAACGAGGTCAAAGTCAAGGTGCGTTCTCCCGAAGCCGAACGCATCAGTGAATATAACGTGGAAAGCTTGTTAATACGTACGCCGGCCGGTATGGATGTACCTTTGATGCAGGTAGTCGATGTCGAGCGGGGGCGGGCATATACCACTATTGATCGCCGTAATGGCCGCCGAACCGTTACCGTTACTGCAAACGTTGTCCCCATTGACGAAACCACTCAGGTAATGGCAACCCTCGATGAGGAAATTTTACCGCAACTGGCCCGCGCTTACCCCGGACTGTCTTATGGCTACGAAGGACGACAGGCCGACTTCCGCGAGAGCACGCAAACTCTTTTTACCGGTTTTATTTTCGCCCTGGTGGGTATTTTTGTTTTGCTGGCAGTCCCCTTCCGCAGCTATGTACAACCCATAATCGTCATGGTCGCCATTCCTTTTGGTATAATCGGAGCGGTTCTGGGACACATGCTTATGGGCTATTCCCTCAGTCTTATGAGTCTTATGGGAATCGTAGCTTTGTCGGGCGTGGTGGTTAATGATTCCCTGGTGCTTATTAATTATGCCAACATAAGACGGCGGGAGGGCTTGTCCACTTTTGATGCCATTCACTCGGCTGGTATCCGCCGGTTCCGACCCATCCTGTTGACCACTTTGACAACTTTCGGCGGCTTGTCACCGATGATTTTCGAAAATTCCAGGCAGGCAAAATTCATGATCCCCATGGCCATTTCATTAGGATACGGAATTATGTTTTCCACCACCGTTACCTTAGTGTTGGTCCCGGCGCTTTGCATGATTCTGGAAGATATTCATTCCCTGTTTGCCTGGATAAAAAAAATCACTTCGCTTGATGGTTGAGCACAAAAGCTTTGATTACACGTATCGGCACGCAGGAAAACAACGTAATCCCTTTTATATTCTAATCAAATTAATTGCCCCACCCAGGTTATGGATTAACCTCACTGCAACCCGCCGTAAGCGGATCGGTGCAATCCAGGAAATTGCCCATAAGCATCATCAAATCAACCAGATCGACCATACCGCTTTTGTTGAAATCACTCTGCAGATAAGGGCTGCCAAACATATAGATTTTCCCGGTGTCGGTACTGGCAAACAGGCTGCTGTTCGCAACGGCAAGACCACGCACTTGACCGTTGACCGGCTTGGACCATAGAACACTGCCGTCGGCGGTACTGTAGGCAACGACTTCTCCGACGCCACCGACAAATATTATGTCATCAGCAAGAACCATGTCAAAACAGCGGGTATCACAAACCACACTCCACGCTTCGCTCCCATCACTGCGGTCAATCGCATTGAGACGATTATCTATGTTAGTTTTGTAGCCTTTGACTGTTTCTACATTGAAAGATTCGGTAATTACATACGAAAATCCCTCCCCGACAACCATACATTTACCATCTGCCTGACTGGCAATTCTATCTGCATAAGTTTCCAGGCGGTAGCCATGGGCACTGAACCGCCCTAAGCCAAATGCGTAACCCTCAGATGGGCCATCGGAAGTCAACAGGGCAAAAACTCCCGCTCCGCTTCCCAGAGTAACCGCCGAACCACCTGATGTGCGATCATAACAAATGGGTTTGAAACGCCCCTCGGTCAGATATAGTTTGGTTGCCGATGCCAGAATAGCTCCGGTGGGTGTACTTGAGACTGTTTTCTTGTACAGGCCGGTGCCGGAATCCGAACCGGTCAGGGCATCAACTGAACATAGGTAAGAACTTTCCCAGGGCACCAGACCCGCGGCAAAATACACTTTATTTTCCATGACCGCCGTACCGGTACGGACCGGCCACATCGTCGTAAAATTCCCGTTATTAAACAGTACCCTGCCCTCACCCACCGGGCTGTATTTCCAGACGAAAGAACCATCGGCTGCGTTAATGCAATAGACATAACCGTCATCGGAACCGAAATATAGTTTGCCGTTATCAAAACTGGGCGGTAAGCGCACAGCCCCATCGGTGCGGTAATACCACTTTTGCAGGCCGGTGATAACATTGAGGCAATGCACCGAATTAGTAACCGAGGAACCAAAATAAACGTCTTGGCCAACCACCGTAACAAACAAAGCTGTATCAAAATCACGCATCGGTACGGCCCCGTTGTAGCTCCAGGCATCCCAGGGGGGATCGTCGCCCCAGGCCCGTTTTGGCGGCGAGGGAGCGCTGTAAACCCAGGCCTGGTTCAATTCACTTAAAATCAGAGCCTCCGGCGTCGATCCACTGCGGGCATTATCAAGCCGATATGTAGGCCAATCAACCGCGTAAGCCGATTGAACAATAATCAACACCGCCAGAAAAATGGATAAAACTACCAGCCTCCCAGTCAGTTTTCCTCTGGAATTTATATTTTGGCAATTCATCAAAAATCTCCGTTTGAGCATATGGGTACTTATGTATATTAATTCCGAACCTTTTAAGGGCCTGATTTTACAAATGCAACCGAAGTATGGAACCAACCGTAACAGTCACAACCACCGCCGCCATCAGGAGCAAGAATCATCCCGCCGCTGCCGATCGTGCTGAGCCAACAATTTGGACGAATATTGGCCCAATTGCTCGAACCGGCGGTCTTGTGCCACATGTTAATATTACCCTCGCGAGATAATAAGGCATTGGCCGTACCGGCGACTATTCCGCAATGACCGTTGGTACCGGCGGAAACTGAAGTGCCGGTACTGATATTGTATGCCTGGGTTGAATAATAAACGTTATCGCCCATCACGGCCGGCCGGTCCATGTGGTGTCCGTGATTGTTACTGGCCCAGGCAAAGCTCTTAGGCCAGTTGGTAGTAACCTCAACACCATCAACGGCATTAAATTTATATAGATGATATTGCGTATCGGAAGCAGCTAACAGCAAAGTTTCGTTGGTGTATAAAAGGTAGAAAATTACGGTACCATCGGCGACACTGGCACTGATGGGTTGCTGATAGATAATCGCCCCGGTATCGGCATTCAGAGCAACCAGGTACTGATTGTTCCACAGGTCGGCTATTCCAACCCGACCGGAAGAGTAACTCTCGACGTCGGGATCACGACTTTCGACAAAATAGATGCGCCCGCCCCCCAGGCAGATAGTACTGTTGATAATCACTCCCTTGTCCGCATCTGCACTGTCATAAGTCCAGACACGACTGCCGGCAAGGTTATCGGCAAAAATGTATTTACTGCAGATTTGTGCGGTCTGGTCACCGCTGGTGGCGTCAAACCAGGCAGAAGTACCCCACCACGTAGTGTGGAAAGCATTTTCGATAACCGCGCTGCCGTAAAGCTTATCGCCATAGCGAAAAACACAACCCCAATCGTGCCCCGGATCATTCAGCCGGTGCGTGAGCGAGCGAATACCGGTATCCCCGTCCAGCCGCCAACAGTTGTCCTTGACTGCCAGATACATACAATCATCGTCGGCACAAATAAAACTGGCGTCCCGGGGTATATTCAGCCGCATCAATTGGGGTATTTCCAGCGTCCACAACATAGTACCGTTATAGCTATCCAGGGTCATAACGCGATTAAAGCCCAAATGCATCATTCGACCATTATTGGCCACCGGGCTATGCGCCCGCACCATTCGATCTACCTGGGTATCCGAATCAGGCCAGCTGATCCATTGCAGGTCAAAATCGTTCTTGCCGGTTGCCCCCTCAAGAGTATCATTGCTGTTGCCGTTGTTATGAGCGCCGCCGTACTGCTGAGTCCACCAACCGGTCCCGGTAACCTCGGGTTTGACAACTTTCGACCAGAGACCGTTACTGTCACTGGTGGTGGTATAAGTTAGTGAACCGGCACTCAGCCAGCTTTCCAGCGCCGTCTGGGTCAATGGATTGGGACAACCTGATGGCTGACCAAGAAATGCCACCCCGCCACTGGGCCGCAGAACGCGAAACATTTCCCCAACGTCACCGGGGCAACTGCCGTCCGTTATCATCCGGTCGGAAACTACCAGATTGGCCATATACTTCGTGAAGGGCAAAGTGCCCAGCGTGCTGACATGTCTTACAATAACCCGGTTGCCATAGACACCCGCCTGCATTAGTTTTTCAGCGGCGGTATTGATTTTGGTAAGGTTATCATCCACGCCAACCACAGTTAAATCAGTGAGTTTGGCTATTTCAAAGGCCAACCGCCCTTCTCCGCAACCATAAACTAGGCAAATACCTTTGGTGATGCCGGTTTCGGCAACAATATGAGCCGCCGCGTTCTGATAAAGCGTAGTGTAAGAATCCGGCGAATATGGATCGGAGGCGGCCGAAACATCGACGCCGGTAAAGTTCTTGGCATTATCGAACCAAAAAACATCCGTAAGCTGATCACCGCTGTCGTCATAGCCCACCCGGTAAAAATATTTTTCTTTTATATATACGTCGCTAAGAGTTACCTCATGGACCGTTTTCGCCGTGGCATCCTCCACACGCGCATCCAGCGTAATCGGAGAATCGCCATATACCACGATGGAATCCTCCGCCGTAGCGGTCTCCCAGCGGACTACCGCCGTATGGGGATCGGTAAACTGCACGTAGGGACCGAGTTTCATATCCACCGCCTGCGCTGGAACCGTCGTAATAAACAGAACCGCAGCAATAACGGTAAGAAAAACAGATCGTTTAAAAAAACCGGTCATATTATTCTCCTTTTTATTATACGTATGGCAGGATGGTATATTATTCATTGGTCTTAAGCCATTCCAGGGCAAACATAGCATAGTCACGCAAATTCACAAAACAATCCTCGTTAATATCAACCTGCAAATATCCCCAGTCACCACAGGTTAACTCATTATCGTGTACAAGTACTTCTACAGAAACTATGTTAAGACCATTAAAATCTTCATCCTCGCTGTACGAAGTATGCGTAATTATCGTGGTATGCGGATCGTCCTGTCGCTCCAGAATTTCGTCGTCAACCGCAGTAATCGTAATGGTTTGGGCGGTATCCCAGTTAACGCTCGTAAATGTAAGCGTCTTGGCCGCACCTGCGCCGTTGCCAATGTCAATTTGAGCGTCAATGGGGGTAGCCGTTATTTCAACGTTGTGGGTGGGTACCTCACCAAGTACAATTTCATAACTGTCAGTTGAACCGCCTTCTGTGACTTCGGGACCGTCACCGGTTTCGGTGATGATCACGTATCTTCCGATGATAGAATTGCCGCTCCCGCTATTGTAGAGCCAGGCGATCTCATCGGTGGTTATAGCCCGATCCCAGATAGCTACTTCGTCCAGTGTGATACCATTGATAAAAAATAATTCATCGTCGTCATGATACCTGCCAATATTCACTTCGGTCGGAAGGTAATTCCAGTTAATCCCACCGCCTCCGGTACCGGAATAATCCGCCAAGGATCCGTTTACATATAGAGCGGTAGTGGAAACGCCATCATAGGTAGCTACCAGGTGAACCCATTGTCCCGTGGGTACACCCGAGGCCGAAATATAGGTAAATATTGAATCGTTCCCGGCAGTCAACCGCCAGGATATAACGCCGGAATCCCCAGTTACATACATGGTCCAGCCAGATTCACTGGCGCCATTATCCTGATCGTACGATAGCAGCGAACCCCAAGATGGAGTCCAGCTGTCAATATTGGCCCATACCTGCACAGAAACTGCCGAGGTGGCAAAATCCGCGTGGGCCCCGGCAGTTACGGCGCCGCCACCACTGTGACCGACATCTACCGCCCCGCCCAATTTCCCGCTTGCCCAGGTGGCGTCACCGCTTAGAGAACCGTCATGGGAACTGATAACATCAGGAGCCGTGCTACCGCTGCCCTCATCAAAGGGCCAATAGGAAATCAAACCATCGGTAATGACTGGAGTACTGTCGGTGGTAGCCGAAGCCGATCCCGACCAGCCGGTTTCGTTATTGTTGGAGCTTTGGTCGCGGGCCTTGAGTCGATAGGTATATTGGGTGTCAGCCAGCAAGCCCGTGTCGGTATAGACGGTACTAGTCTGCCAACCGCTGTCATTACCTCCCCCACCGGTGCATTCAAAGTAATATTCCACGCCGCTTAAATCAAAAGCCCACACCGCCGACATCGTAACCGAGTCGCTACCCGCAGCCTGGGGCAAATCCTCCCAATTCATTGGGTCAGGAAGGGGAGGATCGTTGTCTAGGGGGGGCAGTTCATCGTCGATAACCTCAACGTCCACCGAATTGACCGGTATTCCATTAAAGGCTTCGTCGCTGCTCTGGGAAGTGTGGGTTATGGTGGTAGTGTGGGAAATGGCGCCTTCGTAAATTTCATCGTCCACAGCCATGACGGTAATAGTTTGGGTGGCGTCCCAATTGCCTGAAGTAAACGTCAACGTTCGGGCCGCACCAGGACCGTTGCCAATGTCAATTTGAGCGTCCCCGGGAGTAGCGGTTATAATTACATCATAAGTAGTAGGTTGGACACCCAATCTTATCTCATAGCTGTCCGTAGCCCCACCTTCAGTAACTTCGGTATCCGCACCGGAAATGGTAACCAGCACAAAAGTTTGGTTGAGGACCAGGCTGACCAGATCAATATAGGAATCATTGGCATTACCGCTTATCGAATTACTGCTAAGCGTAACCACCGCGCTGAGCGTGCCGGCGGGAATGTATCCCTGGGCTTCGTGTTTGGTCCAGTTCGCCAGGGTCCAGGGTACTGAAGGATCCGGATTGCCGGAAGAATTAGCCGAACCTATTATGTACGGACCGTTGCTGTCACTGCCATCAAAAAAGATGCTGCCCAGTGAAATACCCGTGCCTCCGGCGCCGTCATAGAAATCCAGTTCTACTTCGGCGTAATCGTTCTGCGGAACGTAAGCCGACAGCCAGGCACTAAATGTATAGCTTGATCCGGCCTGACCAGCCAGATCTACCACCTGCGTAGAACTGCCCCAGGAAAACCACCCTCCGGTTTGACCCCAGGCGGAACCATATTTTGAACCGCAGCCTGCCGGAGCATATCCCTCATAATAAGAGGGATGAGTGCATTCGGTGAATCCGGGAGGCCAACCGGCGGGGCTGGGACTTTCAAAACTGCCGTTTACAATTAGCTCAGCCGAAACATTCGACATGGCTAATAATACTGATACCAAAGCGAGCAGCAATACTAGAATTGTGTTTTTCGTTGTAAATCTGCTCCTCATAAAATTCTCCTGATTTATTTTCATTTCATAGTTGTTATTTATAAACTAATCGGCCTAAAAATGGATTAAACGCAATTGCAATTTATGGGGGAATTATTAGGTTTCCCGGGTGGGGCTAAAGCAAGGACGTTAAACTTAAACGCCAACTCTCTAACTGCCAAAATTTTATCTCCTGCCTTCTAACCCCAAACTATCCGGTCAGGCGCTTTGTCGCTGCCAAATAGTCCCACTGCCATTGAGCCAAAATTACAACCTCCTGGCATAAGCTATAAATACTGCCTTCATATAATATTATAGCGTTTTAACCCCATACAGTCAAGTTTGATTCTTAGCTGATTTTGACCGCCCTTTACACCAAAACTGACGCTTCAAAGCCACTCTGTACCCCTAAAAAAGCCTATTAGCCGGTTTTCTGCATTCTGGCAGGGTAAACCCCTACTCGGAATAGGAAATTCGAAAGACGGTACATTATCATCTTTTGCTGCTTACCAGCTCTTAACATTACTTTCGTCACAAGAACGTGAGGTATGGGGATTTAGCAGCTACGTTGAGGTGCTGAGTACAACTGTGTTCGACCGCATGATTCGCCAGGCAATGTTCCCCCAGGCAATTATCGGCAAGCAGTATATACCCTTGTTTTTATTTTTCGCCCGACTTGTTATAAGGGCAAAAACAAAAACAAGCTACTATGTGATTGTAATTTCTCTACTTTTAAATGGACTTTAAAAAGGGAGCTTAACAAGTCAACATAAATAAGTCCTTTCTTGCAAAGGATATTATGTCGAAGCATATTTACTGTTTTAGGTGGTATCAATCCTGTTTTCGGTTTCGTCGGCGTCTTTTGTGAGTTGCTTGAATAAGGCGCGAATGTCAAAGATCCCTCCAATCGCTACCACGATCGACAACGCACTAAAAAGACCCAGGCTTGCAAAAAACAGGATCGTCCAGAATTTAATCCAAAAATCCATTCTTCATCCTTTCGTGATAGGAATTAGTTTTTCGATCGGGAAAAAGAAGAGACCCGAAAAAGGTGAGTGCCGTCGATGCGATCAAAACTACCAATCCGACATTTTCGGCCGGCTGGTTAATGCCGATAAGCTTTTGGACAGGGGTCAGGCCAAATATACAGCAGAAACCTGCGATCAATCCCAGATAAGCGCCGATCCTGCTGGTCCGTTTCCAGTAAAGTCCAAAAACAAGCAAGGAAAATGCCCCGGCACCATAAATGGCCCCGCCAATGGCCATATAGTCCCAAAGGTCCTGCCCCAAGGGATACCACAGCCCCCAGATAAGTATGAAAATGCCGATACCGATAATAAATATTCGTGTCAGCACCAGACGGGCCTTGTCGGAAAGATCTTTTTTAAACAGAGATAGAATCGGTGCCACCACATCCTGCGTCAGAACCGAACTCCAGCAAAGCAGATAGCTGTCGTTAGTGCTCATCAGGGCGGCAAGCATCCCCGCGGTAACCAGGCCAATCAATCCTGCCGGAAGAATCTGCCCCAGAAAAATCGGCAGGGCCATCATGGAAATATCCGAATCCACCTTGACTCCCTCGGGAAGAAATATTGATTTGAGATCGGTATTCTTCGTAATAAACACGAACGCACAAATGCCGAGAAAGTAGGGAATTAGGAATCTGATAAGAAAACCGATTGAGGAAAATGTATAAAGCTTCTTAACCGTCTTTATGCTGTCCGCAGCGCAAGCACGAATTACAGCTGTCTGCCATATCGCACTGCACAACAAACCCATGTATATCATCCAAAGGACATAGTTCAAGCCGAAGCCTTCCCCGGCTCCATCCTTAACAAACGGATCAAAACCCGCCTGCCCCTTGAATTCAGCAACGGTGTTAATAATGTTTGACCACCCCAAGTGCCTAATGGAGATAAATACGGTGATAATCAGACTAAATGAAAGCACCAAAAACTGAATGTAATCAAGAATCACTACCGATACCATGCCTCCCAGAGTCGTATATAAAAGGACAAGAGCAACTAGCACGGTGATGATGATCTTTAAATTAGTATCGCTGCTCATGCCCGTTATTCCCATTACAAATATCGACCCGGCCTTCAAGTAGAGGCCCATGCACAATACCCCGGCAAAGACTAAAATGGTACCACCCAGGATACGTACACCACGTCCGAACCGCATCTCGTAAAACTCCGGTATCGTCATTACTTTAAGTCGACGCAATGGCACCACAATGAAACCGGTAAGCCCAACCACCAACGTAACGATTGATGCTATCAAAGCAATGTGAAAAGCCGCAAAACCGCCCGTAAATCCTTTTTGTGAGGCATACATTACCGTTACCAGACCCATTTCCGTGCCGATCATTGTAGCAATGGCCAGGCAGGGCCTGAGCGCTCGGCCGGCAACAATAAAATTCGACACGCTGCGGGCATAACGCCGGATATAAACGCCTACACCGACAATCAGCACTAGATATGCGACAACCAGTATCCAGTCATACCCGGAGAAATTAGTCGAAACATCGATATTGTCGAAAGACATACAAAGCCTCCATCAATTTGTTGATCTCACTTATAACTCTATTATTTTCTTTATTACATCCGAGAAGACCTCAACTCCGCCCGGCCGGACAGCTACGCCGGTTTCCCAACGCAGACCAAACTGAGGATTGTAAAGAAATGTGTCAACCTGGAAGGTCATGTTATCTTCCAGCACGTAATTGCTGTGTGATTCCATCCAGGGCTGCTCCACTTCCATCATCCCCAAACCGTGACAGGGACCATACAAAGCGTTTTCACGTACACCGAGTTTTTCTGCATGGTCGAAAAATTTCTCGACTACCTCCTTGGCTACAACTCCGGTTTTCATCCATTCTCGAGTTTTGAAATGTAATTCTAAGCCGGCTTCCACCAGTCGGCGTGCTTCCGGTTCCATTTTCCCAATACACACCGGACAACCAACACTGGAAGAATATCCACCGAATCGTGCCCCGACATTTAACTGAATTAGCCGGTTCGATCCAAGTTTTTCGTAACCGGGACGGCCGATTGCATGATTGGAATTCTTGCCGGCCAAAACATATGTTGGATGCCCTTCATATTCCGCCCCCTGTCCATACAATTCCTTCTGAATAATACCAACCAGTTGTAGTTCAGTCATATCCGGTTTTATTTGGTTCAGCGCCACATTCAATGCTTTTTCACAGATGGCAAATGACTCACGCAACATGCCCATTTCTGCTGGTGATTTAATTTTACGCTGATCAAAAATGATTTCATCGCTCTTAATGATCTCGGCATCCGGGGCTGCGGCTTTTATTTCATCAAGAACAGGAATCGGAAATATCTGATAACCCGCCAAACCGATTTTTTTGGGTTTTTTGCCGCCAAACATCTCGGAAAAAATCGAGGTAAATGTATCAACCTGAACACCAGGATACTCCGGTTCCGCACTTTCACGATAGGCTACTACCTTGTACACTTTCTTTAGCCGGCTTCTGTCGGCGGCGTAAGTTTCACTCTCCGGACCGATAATTAGTGCCGGTTCGCCTTGGGCCGGCACTATCACTCCGGCAGTCTCAAAAATAGGCCAATAGTCACTCAGGTAACGAACATTGGCAAAGTCCGCCTCATTGGAATGCATAATAAGTACATCAAGCCCTTTTTCTCGGACCAACTGCTGGGTTTTCTGCCAACGTTTCTCAAATTCACTATCGGGAAGCAAATGACTAATCATGCCGGTTCTCCTTTATACAGTTTGCGGATAACATTCTTTCTGGTTAATTTCCTGTTTATTGGCTGGGGTTGCCTTTATATGCTGATATTCATTTTAATATCTCGTATGAACGACTCAATAACGTTGGCGTTGTCGAACATTGCAAAAGTAGTTCGGCTCTTCAACCTGGAGCCTTTCAGTTTGTTTTTTTTGACGATAGCACCGGATATGGTTTCGATTTCGAAAAAACCTGCGTCCGCATCGCTGTTGAATATGCTGAAGTTATCGGCGGCGGAGAAAGGCCCATTTGGCTGTTCATTGTCGGCAATGTTGAAGTACAAATCACCGTTTTGGCCGAGTATTTCGCGAATACAGAGCAGTTTATTTGGTAGATCATAAAATCCGATGTATTCGGCTTGAGCCGCTTTTTTGACGCCAATTTGACCTCGCTTTTGCCCATCGACACGATAGAAAAAACCGTTTCGACCATAGCTGATTCGATCTTGGGGGTGCTCGTAAAAGTCGAAATTGATGGCCTGTCGGGAATCGTTAACTTTGGCAAAAGCGATGGTCTGGTCGCTGGCGTTGAACTGCTCCAACGTCCAGCAGGCGATTAGTGCCTGCTCGGTAGTAACGTCGTTCAGCACTTCCAAAGTGTCCGTTACCGTATAAGCCATCGAGGCTACAGGTTCTAGACTACTGATCATTTCCGGAACATCGTCCAGCCATAACTCACGGCTCATCTTAACTTCCAATTCGGTACCCAATCTATTACGCAAGCCAGTCTGCTTACTCACTCTTGCCATTGCAGAGGTGTTCGTCTCCAGCACGAAAGGTTCCAGATTGATAGCCGGCTGTACATACCATTGGTCATCCAAATAATTGAAACCAAACTTACCGCCTTCAGGTGCAGGCCAAATATTGTTGCCGCCATAGTTGTTAAAAGATTCGCGGGGCCGGAAAATAGCGTCGATATCCAGCCGATGCACCGAGCGGCCGGCCAGTTCGCAAAACACACGAGCTCCCAACTCTGGCATAAGCACAGCTTGGCCATCACCTTGCTTAACAGCAAAGGATTTTGATCCATGCAGTTCAATCAATTTATTAAATTTATCCCTGCTCATGAATTTTCCCCCTGAAATCGACCAAATCGACTGCGGTGGTAAATTGAATTTCCATCTCTTTGAGCATCTGTATCCACTTGTCAAGCTCGGCAATTGCCACTTCGCCGCAATTCTTGATAATGAAAGGATCGGGCATTACCGACCCCTCACCAAAATGAATCAGTCCTTCGGGCATGGGCCAAAATTCCCAGGGATGCAGATAAAAACACAACACAGCGGGCAGATTTTTCCTTTTATAAAAGTCCAGCATATTACGAATGTGTTTCATGATGGCATCGGCACCCTCGGTCCTGAATTTAGGCCATTGATCTCTGTCTCTGCCGCCCACGTCGGCACTTACAATCGTCATATCTGCAAAATTAGGAATTTCCAGTATTTTCATGTCACCCTCAGCAAGCCAATTCTCCTTACTCGGATGATAAGGAACAACCCGTTCCTCGTGAAAAAACATCGGGTAAGACGCATCCGCTTTATAACCCAAATCCTCAAGTGCATTAACTAATGCTGTACTGCCCCACAAACGGGGAGCACGAAAACTATGCATTTTACGACCCGCCACTTCTTCTACAATTTTTGTCGCTACTTCAACCCTATGATAGCATTCCTCCGGCAACACCGGCCTCAGCCCCGGAATTGGTATCAATTCATCGCCTAATGTCTCGTGATACAAACTATGGCAGCCAACTTCATGACCAGAAGCCGAAACCATATTAACAATATCCGGATTAGATCGAGCCGCATCACCTGTAAAAAAAAATGTGCTTTTAACATCATGCTTTTGAAGTACACTTAATATTTCAGGGGTTCCATTGACCAAACCCTCATAGAAAGGCGTCCAACTGCCGATATCCGTTTCCATATCAAATCCAAATACAACTATAGGCTTCATAATCGGTCCCCAAAAATAGTATCATGTATTTTTTACAAACTGCTTAGGATATTATCCATTTTCGGACTCATCGACACGGCACCCTTTTCCGTAATCTCAAAGCCGGTTTCTATCCTCGTGCCATTCCATTCCGGGTGACCAAAGAAACTCACATCAACACATACCATCATACCGGGCTTAAGAACATCATCACTACCCGGACCGAAAAATGGACTTTCCGCTTCATGCAAACCAATCGTATGAACAAACGGACAGACCAGATACTTCGCTAAATCGTGCTTTGTAAAATAAGCTCTGGCTGGAGCATCTATTTCCTTCCCGATCTTGCCGACGCAGAGTTGCTCTTTTGTTAACCGGAACGCTTCTCCAAGGTGCTTGACGCATTCTTTTTGACTTTCGGTATATTCCCCGGAAACCGCTATGCTGTGCCCGAAAACCCCGGCATAACCCTTAACCTTAGGCGCCAAACCCAGCATCACTAATTCACCGGACTCAAGCTTTTTTGAACTTGCAGTTGGCACTACCGCATTGGAACGTTTGCCGCTGCCGACAATGGCACTAAACCCAAATCCACTGGCCCCTTTTTTACGTGCGGCAAATTCGCCCGCTGCTGCTACCTCTATTTCTGAAACACCCGGAGCAACTGCATTTTTCATCTGTTCGTAACACTCATCAGCAAGTTTGAATGCCCCTTTAATCTGTTCGATCTCCCAACGGCTCTTAATATATCTCAGTTCGACATATTCATTTGTAATATCGACAAGCTCTACACCGGCAAATCCTTCAATTATCTGCTTGTAACAATCCGCAGGCATTCTGCCGGCTCCCACCAAACCTACTCGTTTTATCGAACCTAAGGTTGAATTCAACTCGTCAAACAGTTTCGGAAAATCTATTATTGACGCATTTGGATACTCCTCATCCGGCACCATGAAAACCGAAAAATTACGGGTCTCCGTTATGGCACTGTCAAGCTTTGCAAACGGCTCGCTCTCCGGACCACCAAGAATCATCGGCTCACCTTTTCTTGGCAACAATACCATGCCGCTTTCAAATTGAGGACACCATCCTGTCATATACCAACCGTTGCCTATATTAAACTCGTCATAATACACCAACGCTATGTCTAACTGCTTGGCCTTCATTAATTCGCATACTTTGTTTATTCTAACTTTGCATTCGTCGTTTTCTAGATAGCCCATTTTAGACTCCTTAATAATAAATACGGTTCTATTCTTCAGCTACTTTCCCTGACAATAAGTTTGGCTTCGATTATTTTTTTTACATTACGTAATTCTGTTTGCCCACGATACATATCAACCAATGTTTTTACAGCCTCGCGCCCTAACTGGCTCTTATTAATTTGAATGGAAGTGAGACTTGGTATTGTGCATAATCCATGCGATATGTCATCAAATCCTACAACTCTTATTTTATTCGGAACTTCAATTTTCAGCTCGTAAAGTGCACGCAATGCACCGATAGACAGGTCATCATTTCCAAAAATGCCGTCAAAAGATTTACCTGATGAAATCGCTTGCCTGACAATCTCTCGGCCGCTTTCGCTGGTTAATTGGGAACTGACAACTTCAATGTATTCGCATTGACTTCTTACTGTGTCCGCTGCTTTTTGGATTGCTCTGGAAAAATAATGATCAGGATTATCGGTGGCCATAATCAAAATTCTTTTCGACCCTCGCTTAATCAAATGTTCCAACGCTAATAAACATCCACCATAATTGTCAGATTCAATCGAGGCCACCGGCAAGTCAGGTGGAGCCGGGCCGTCAATAACCACAACATATTTTGTCTGCTTACAGATGGATTGAATCTCGTTTCGTTGGAATTGGCCCGCAAGTAATACCCCGCAAAGGCCATCCATCGCAAAAATTGACTGCATTCGAGGCCATGACTCTTCGAAGCTTTCTTGCCAATGGCTTTGTAGTAAACACAGCCCGTGTACCGCTGCTTCCTGTTCCGCCGATCGGGCAATATCACAAAAAAATTCATTGGCATATTGGGTATCTGCCCCAAAATTTAATGCACAACAAAGACATCCCGCAGCGCGAAGTTTATCTTTGCTTCGCATGGATCGCGCTATCGTGGATGGTATATAACCCACCTCCTTCATAACTTGCAGTACATGCTGACGAGTTTTCGTGCTAACTCCGCTACTTCCATTTATTACTCTCGAAACGGTCATAGCACTTACACCGGCTTTTTGTGCAACCTCAGAAATACTCAATGATTATTCCTCTCGTTTACAATCATAATGTTATCGTTAACGTTATCTATAACATTTTCTCGCCGGTCTGTCAAGAAAAACTCTAGAAATATTACCGTAAAAATATTATATCGTTATAAATCCTTTTATATAAAAGCCTTACGGTTTAGCCCGCCGATCACGCCGGTATAGTATCAGGGGGTTTTTTGGCAAAATCGTCAATTGATTGAATGAGGAAGGAGTATTTAATTCTCATGCTTCAGGGGTTTAGCAGCTTAAAAAGTGCAAACTTTACTAAATCCCGGTTCACATTATTTATTTCATTTCAGCAGTATATACAGTCAAGCCGATTATGTCATGTTTTGCCGCAGGTATAATCAAACTTGCAATATAACCTACAATAAAACATGTAACAATCCCCATGCAGGCATATATATAGCCATTAATATTAGTAAATACCGGCATGAGCCCCATGGTAAGTGCGCCCGAGATTGCCCCAATAAGTGCCCCCCAACCATTGGCGCGACGGGTTAGCAGACCCAGGCAAAATAAACCGCCTAGTACTCCCATGAACAGTCCAATCACTTTGATAAACTCGTCAAATAAGGATTTGATTTCGGGACTAACAAAAAGCAAACCTAACAGTGTCCCCACAATTCCAAATAAAACAGTAATAAAGCGGGCCATATTCAGATAGTTTTTTTCGTTCTTTAAAATTTTGAAAGGCCGCATGAAATCTGTCACAACGGTCGTCGCCGTGCTGTTCATACTGGTCGATATTGTAGATTGTGCTGCAGCAAAAACACCGGCTACGAGAAGACCGGCAATGCCCACGGGCACTTCATGTGCGATAAAGAGTGGAAAAATCTGATCTGTCATATATGTCGGATCAAGCTTTTCCGGATGGGATTTATAAAAAGCATATAGTGCCGTTCCTACTGCAAAAAACAGGATAGATGACGGAATACACATCCACGCATTAGTCCAGATTGCTTTGGCGGCTCGGTGCTTATCCGGTGTTGTCATATAACGCTGAACAACCGCCTGGTCCGCCATGTAGGATGAAACATTCTGCCCAATACCTCCAAATATCACAACCCAAAAGGCCAGGGACGCATTCGTCGGGTCCCAGTAAAAGTTCACCGTGTGCAATTTCCCATCTGCATACACTGTTGCCGCAATACCGCTAACGCCCCCTTCCGTACCAAAAATCATAAGCATCAGACATAGCACGGCACCTCCCAACAGAACCATGGTCTGTATGGTATCCGTCCAAACGACAGCCTCAATCCCACCCATCGTGCAATAGATCATACTTAATATTCCCATTATCAACACACAAGCCACGGCATTGGCATTAGAAATATCACCCAGACCGATCCAATTCAACAGGGGGCTGAAATCCGCAATGGTTGACAATGCCAACGCCGCGAGCGACATGACGATCCCCATTCGAAACAAATGAAATAATGTAAATGAAGCACTACCGAAAAGCCTGACGGGCATATTGAAACGTTTTTGTAAATACTCATAAGCACTGGTCGCGTCAATCTGCCGAAAAAACGGCAGGGCCAAATAAACCGCAATTGGCGCAACGGTAAAAATCATGAGGTTCCCGATAAGATAAACCCAATCCTGGGCAAACGACTTGGCGGGAATCGCCATGTATGTGATGGAACTTAGCATCGTCGCAAATATGGAACAGCCTGCCACAAACCAGGGAATTTTCTGACCGCCCCGGAAGTAATCATCGGTATTTTTATTTTTATTAGCGAAGTACACGCCCACTCCGACCATAGCCAGCAGGTAAACTGTCAGTACGGCAAAGTTTAAACCACCAAATGCCCTGGAACGTTTAATCGGATTAATCTGCCAAACCCCAGCGGTACGCACCCGGGGGCAAAATTCACCAGAAACGATAATGATATCATCTCCCCAATTTACCGCCGGCGTGGTAACCTGGTTGGCAGGGGTGCCGCCAGCTTCGACCCACGTATCGGTGATAGTGTGATAGGCCAGGGACCTTTTCGTAAATCCCGGATGGTCATAATCTTTCATCGCGATCTTACGCCGCCCGAACACCTCACGCAAATTTGAACCATCTGCCCCGGCAAGTATGATTATGTGAGATTGCCCCAGGGCCGCTCCGGTTCCAGCCATGAAAGAAAAAGGTGCATCTGCTCGCTTACGCCATGGCTCACTGGTTTGACCGACACCTTTATATTCGTTGGTTTTAGCATTATAAGCCAACCCATCGTAACGGGCGGGACAAAATTCGTAAACATCTCTTAAAGGTAGTAACTTTTCACCTTCTGCTAAAATTGCTTCCGGATCATTCTCACCCAACTTGAGTTCACGTCGGCCGCTCATCACATACAGACATTGATCAAATCCATTATGTTGACTCACCACCACCGACATAGCACGCTCCGGCCCCGGCCAGGGTAGCACCTCTCGCCAGACAAAAGCTTCTTTCTTAGAAGCATCGCCATACAACGACATATCCAGGGACCAGAAGTTTCTCGAAGCACTATCCAACCCGGTACCGGTCATGCCCCCCACCATATATATTGTCTCACCTACCATCGCCGCCCCCCCACCGTTGGATGGCTCGGGAAGACTCGGTAATTCGGTTTGCTTAAGCGTCTTGGCTGAAGCATCCCAACTCAACAAAAAAACATCGGCATAAGCCTGCTTACTATCGACGCCTCCCATGCAAACCACGCCATCTTTGGTACTTACACATGCCCCATAAGCACGGGGCTTTTCGATCTGAAAACCACTTAACCATTTATAGTGTTTCGTGCCATCTGTGCCCTTTCCGCGGGTTAGCACCCAGGCATCATCGTGATAAACTTTTGGAACCTCCCAAAGATCCTGCCCCTCCGCAACAGGAAAATTCGCCCCACCGGCAACGATCAGCACTTCATCATCGCTCTTTTCAGTATTAAAATGCACACCCACAAACGGACCGGCAACACCCAACTTATCCGGTAACGCCGGCAGCTCCGTCCATTCCAGAAAAGCTGCTTCTTCACCACCAGCCAAAACCTCACTCGCTTCGCACTGAATTGCATATACAAAAACCAGGACCCCTATAAGGAAATATGCAAAATGATACCGTTCTCCCATCATTAATCCTTATTTTACATTCGGCTTGACGGCCCATTCAAAAAATCCTATCTCTTCCAGTTCTCTTTTCATCGCACTTATTTCTTGAGCAGTTAGTGTTTTATGTGGCAACCGGTTAGGACCGCAATCCAGACCAATCAATTTCATTGTCGCTTTTATGCCCGCCTGGTCGCGATAGCGGCTTAAAATACGAACCATCGCCACCGATAATGCCTGACCTTTTCGTGCTTCCTCCAGATTACCTTTTTGAAAATTTTCTATGATTCGACGGTACAGAGGTGCCGCAAAATTATAAGTGCTGCCCACGAACCCACAAACTCCCACAGAAAGCCCGCTGGTTAGCATCTCATCACAGCCGAAAAGAATGTCAAACCGCCCATCCTGATATTCCAAACACGCCTGTAATTCATATACCGTCACACTGCTATACTTGATTCCTGCTAGATTCCCAATACGCTCGCTGCCTAACCGCAAAAACTCTACCATATCAAAATCAACACCGGTTAATTTGCATATATGGTAACAATAAAAAGGTAATTCAGGCGCCCCTGACGCTATCTCAACAAAACAATCGATCATTGTTTCCAATGTGCCGATTTTAAAATACGATGGTGGAACCGCCGAAATTGCATCGGCGCCTATCGCTTGAGCATGACACGCCAGCCCCCGCGCCTCCGCCACGCTGTTGTGCCCAACTTGCACAATAACCGGTACCCGCCCCCCGGTTGCCTCGACATAAGCTTCTGCGGTAGCACGTCGCTCCTCCGTAGTCAACGAAGGACCTTCACCCGTACTGCCGCAAACATAAAAACCCGTTATTCCATTTTGAACCAAACCCTCAACTATTGGCCCAACCTGATC
>JAFGSR010000047.1 GCA_016934515.1 Sedimentisphaerales bacterium | reverse complement strand
CCGCCGCCCATGCCGCCGCCCATCATGCCGCCGCCCATACCGCCACCCATACCGCCCATCCCGCCCATGCCTGTCATGCTGTACCCTTCAGATCTTTGACCCAGCAAATCAGCAACATAGTAGATCTCGATGTAATACTTCTCGGGCAGGTCTCCCTCCGCAGCAATGGTGATTACCCCTTCGTCAATGGTGTAAAGCGCTTTGGCATATTTGTCGCTGGAAACGTATTCCAGTATGCTGTTGAGTGCTTTTTCCAGCGAAATCGCAATTGGGAACTGAATAGAAACCATATCATCGCGATTGATCCCGGCTGTGGTTTCCAATGAACCCCAGAGCACGTTAATATTCAAATCATGATTGACTTGTAAATCATTAATAACCTGTTGAAATTCAATCTCGTTGTAATCAAGATTTATCTTGGTATTTTCCAGATGTTCGTAAACTGCCAAATCTGCAGATTCCGTCTGCTCAATTTTATGCCGGCGACGCTCAGTCAACTCCAGCCAATTCAAGTCCTGTTCTTCAAATTCAATAGGCTGGCCCGGATAGGTTACAATACCCGAAAAAGGAATTGAGGATTTCTGAACGTCATTTAATACACGCACTTCCTCAAGATTACGCAAATTCTGCACCTCTGCCTGACGCGACAACATCTGCAAATCTTCCATATATTCCATTAACAGCTTGGCCTGCTCATGCTTCGGATCGAGCTCCAGCAAACGTTTCAACGTGGATACCGCCTGATCAAATTCACGCTCGGCTCGAAAACTCTTCGCCCGATTGAAAAGCTCTTGTATCTTCGCCTGACGGTCCTGTTCAGTTCGCATCTGACGCAGACCTTCGCGACGCTGGGCTTCTTCTCGTTGTTGCTGTAAATTTAGTCTCTCCCAACTGGTCTTCTGTTCTTCGATCTGGCTCAGCAACGCAGACAGTTCTGACTGCATCACCTTGTAACGTTCCCGCAGCAGCGATTTATAACCTTCGATCGTTGCCAGCATCTGGCTAACTTCCGCCTGCGCCTGCTCAAATTGATTCTGGCTCATCAGGCGGGATATGTTGCTCTTGGCTTCGGTAAAGCGGGTTTCAATGTATTGTTTTTGTAATTCTTCCTGTCGGATAACATCTTCGAGAATAGTAGGCTTGGCAGTTTCCCCGACCTCTTTGGGGCGGGTGAGGCTGTATTCCGCAGCGGCGATCCCTTTCTTCGCGGATTCCAGGTCGGGGTTAATCTCCAGTGCCTGTAGAAAATATTGACGGGCTTGTGCGTAATTACCCTTTTCCATTGCCAGGTGACCCTGAGCCATCAACTGGTCAAGCTCTTTTAGCGTTTCTGCCGAATAAACCGGTTCTTTTTTGCCAAATGGCCATAGAACCGATAAGCCAACTTTATCTTTTGCTTGCTTACCGCTCGAAGTTTCGCTGCCCGTGCTTGAAACTTCCTCCGAGGCCGTTGTTTTCGCAGCATTGGTCAATTCGCTCTCTGCTGCCTCATCACCTGCTGCCAAAACCGCCGGGCTCTCGGCCTGCTGACTTGCATCGCTCTGATTAACCGCTGCGGTGGATTTGCCGGTTTGCTCAGTAATTTTCTTGAGATAACCGTCAACATCTGTAAAGTCGCCCCCGCGATCCAGCCAGCTTAATTCCACCCCGCTTTGTTTAACCTTGGAAAATCCTGTCCGGGCTTGTTCCAAATGACCCTGCTTATAGTATTTAACACTGGTTTGGAATAAAACCTTGATTTCCGCTTTTTTCTGAGCTTGAAGTGACTTAACCTGCTCTAATAGCTGCTTTAGCTCCGCCTGTGATTCCTGTGGCAAAAATTTCTGAAATCCCTGCGCCCTATTAAACTTCTCACCAGCCAATCCAATTTCCCCGCCTTCCAAAGCCACCTTACCTTCGGTAATCGCCTGATTGGCTTCATTTTGTGATTTGATACCAAGCTGAGCCTCTCCCGCCAGGTTGCTTAAATGTTTCTGCTGAAACGCCGACAGATTGCCGTTGAGCTTGTTGCATTGATCCAGCGTCGCTTGGGCCTGGTCAAACTGGCATCGCTTGATTTGCTCGGTTGCAATGTCGAGCATCTCCTCCGCCTTTTTCCGTTGAGAAGCAACCGCAGCTTTGCTGTCCGCAACGCCGCCACCTTGGTCTTCAGCCGCCCAACCAGTCAGGCTGACAAAAAGGCAGATCATGGTAACCATTGCGGCGATCTTGATGAATCCTGATAAGTTTTGATTAGACCTTCCGCTCCATATTAGCCGTGTTTGCTCTTGCAAGGTTAAACTCCTTTTGTGGCAATTGGACTTCGCTTAGCCAAAACAGTCGTTAGCCTCTAAGCGACTGTTGTTAACCTGTCCAATCCTATCTGTGAAGTATTCAATGGTTGGTACTTTTGCAAGTCATACCCACTTAAAAATGAAAATGACTGGCTCCGTTTTCATAAATCCTATTGTAAACCATAGCTTACAATAGCGACCACCAGGCACCTCCACCTCTTTTTCGAGTATAAACCCTTATTACCCAGAGGCTTTCAGGTCGGTTAGTTTATGGCAGATGCTTGGCCGATGCAACCAAAAAAAACATCTTCAACCATGATTTTTCCAATTTAATTTATCTGTGAATCACTCTGATAACTGTACGTATATGCCGGCTAAAACAGCAACCAGTTTGATGGCAATATCATGTAAATGTCTTTGTAACAACAGGTTAGAAATGTAGCTCTGGTCCGGTTTCGCTCGCCCAGGCCCTTGGAAACTTTTATTGAACTACTGCAGAATATCTGGATCACCACCGAATTTCTCGTATTTTAGCCACTTTCCTAATAAAAAATTTCTGATCTGATGCTCCAAAAGCAATCATTGCCGTTTTTTGGTTTTGCTCTTAGTTGATGAAATCCCCCGTTTGGCGGATAAGCCACGGTTGCAATATTGGTGATTTACATTATTATGGCTGCAAATATGAATTACAATTCAGCTATATTAGCAATAGAAACTTCCGCACGCTTGGGATCGGTCGCCTTGGCCCGGGGGCCGCAACTGCTATCTGAACGGAGTTTTTCTGCAGGTTTCCGACACACTCGCGAGCTTATGCCGGTCATCGCTCAACTAACCTCCGAGCAGGGTTGGACACCGAAACAAATTGAACAGATTCACCTTTCCATCGGTCCAGGTAGTTTTACCGGCCTTAGAATCGCCGTCGCCCTGGCAAAAGCCCTCTCTTTCGCCCAGCCTCACATCAAGATCGTCTCGGTCCCCAGCACCGATGTTCTCATCCAAAACGCCACCCAGGCAGCAACCGCCCAGAACCTGCCCATCCAAAACGCCGCTTGCATCATCGACGCCAAGCGAAAACAGATTTACACCGCCCTCTACGAAAAAAATGATTCGCCCGACAGCTTCATCCCCGGCTTCAGAACCATCATCCCCCCCACCCTCATGACTCCTCACGAACTGCTCGAAAAAGCACCCCGCCCGCTCTATCTATTAGGCCAAGGCCTAAAACAACACGCCGAAGCTCTCACCGCTCCGGACGTGTTCCATCTGGCCCCGGATTTCCACCAACCGCATGCCGCCAATGTGCACGCCTGCGGTTTCCTCCGCGCCTGCGCCGGCTTGTTCGATTCACCCCAGGAACTTACTCCGCTCTACCTCCGCCGCCCCGAAGCCATTGAACGCTGGGAAAAACTACATGGTAAAGACTAAAACACAAAAACAATCTGCCCCGCTTGTCATTCCTGAATTGACCTGCCGCGACGGGTGCGAGCACGGCGGGTCGGGCATCCAGATTAGTTTAGAATCTAATTGTTCCCGTTGCAATGTCGTCGCAGACGCAGCGGATCGAATTAAGGATTTCTGCAATATTCGTCATTCGGATTTCGTCATTGATTCATCATTCGGGTTTCGTCATTCGTCATTAATATCAACGGTAGGGTGGGTAACTTGTTACCCACGCTGGCTCTTGTTTTGACAATTGGCATTTTGAAAATTTGAATTTTTTTAGGATTTAGACACGAAACGCAGTGTAGATCCCGTCACGGAACTTAGGATTTAGAATTTTTTTTAAAAAACTTCATGACCTTCATGAGCTTCATGGTAAAATGAACCGTGAATACATAGAATATAAATCATGGCCAATCGACTAATAAATCGTCAACACCAGCAACAGCAGGAAAAAGACCGTCTCGCTGCTTACGCCGTCCTCTCTTCCCAAAGCTGCGGACGAGTCCATCCCGAACCCGAACACGAATATCGCACTTGCTTCCAACGCGACCGCGACCGCATAATCCACTCTGCCGCTTTTCGTCGCCTCGAAGCCAAAACCCAGGTCTTTCTCGATCCCACCGGCGATTACTATCGCACCCGCCTCACCCACACCATGGAAGTCGCCCAGGTCGCCCGCACCATGGCCCGGATTCTCTCCCTCAACGAAGACCTCGCCGAATCCGCCGCACTCGCCCACGATCTGGGTCACCCACCCTTCGGCCATTGCGGCGAAGCCGTACTCAACGAACTCATGGCCGACCATGACGGCTTCGAACACAACCGCCATTCCCTCCGCATCGTCGAATACCTCGAACATCCCTACCCCGCCTTTCGAGGCCTCAACCTCACCTGGGAAACCCGCCTCTGCCTGGCCAAACACCACACCCATTACGATAATCCCCTGCCCACCGACGAATTCAGCACCGCCTCCGCACCGCTCGAAGGCCAAATCGCCGACCTTGCCGACGCCGTCGCCTATAATTCGCACGATCTCGATGACGCCCTCGCTTGCGGCTTGCTCAACGAAAACGATCTCGCAGACGTTCAACTGTACCAGATTCTAAAAGACCGAATCGATCAACAATTCCCCCACGCCCGCCGCCACGCTCGCCAACTTCGCACCGCCAAAGCACTCATCGACATCCTCGCCCTCGACGCTCTGCACGAAACCGCCCGCCGTCTGGAAACCGCCAACCCCCAATCCACCACGGACATCTACCAAATGAACGAAAACCTGGTAGATTTCTCACCCACCATACGCAACCAACTTAACGAGTTGGAAAAATTCCTCATGGACCGCGTTTACCTTCACCCCGAAGTCGCCCGCGCCCAAAAACAAGCCCGCAAAGAATTAATCTTCCTCTTCAACCACTACCTCACCAACACTGCATTTTTACCCCCGCGCTACCAACTGCGCCTCTCCGAACAATCCCCCCACCGCGTAACCTGCGACTACCTCGCCGGCATGACCGACCGCTTCTGCCACCAACAATTCCTGGATTTAATGCAATAGAATTGATCAGGTTGTTGTGTAACAGCCTTGTTTTAGTTCAGGAATAATTTTTCAAACCAACTCACAAATTTTAGTGCCAAATCGGAATCATGTTTGAAATACTTCGCCTTTAAAGCTGTTCCATAAGGAACCCCCGGATTTTCCTGCTATGCTAACCAAGTATGCAACCGTGCTTTAATAAAATCATTTTCTCTAAAACGTGCCCCTTTAGACTTAGCTTCATTTGTTGCTTCTTCTGCGTAAGCCCAGCAACAATCGTTGCCTGGAATTAACGTGATAAGCATGTCCTCAATGGCGCCTTGAAGGTTGTTGTTTGGCATCATCCAAATACCGATTTTGCTTCCAGGTAATGAACCATCTATAATTATTCCATTTGGATCTGGAGAATCTGGTATACTGATATTTTCACGGGATAATCTGTCCCGAATTTGATTCCAACGAGACGGCGGGTTAGAGTTGGCGTCAAAAATGACTCCTAATCGCCGATGACTTTTAGCGGACACTGCCACAACATCACTTAATTTTGAATAACTTTTGCAATCATGTACATAAGGTATTGCCTTATTATCATCAGACCAGCTTTCCCAGTTAACGCCATGTCGTAGCATTAGATGAATAATCGTGTGTAAGTCATCTTTTCCTTCAACCAGCAGTCGATGTGGAGCACTGTCAGGTGGCTGCATTATCTCATCTCCACTAGTTGTTCTATCGCAATTTCCACTTCCTCTGAGGAATATGCAACTGTCCTGTCACTTTCCTTCTCGACTCTATGTAATCGCACAGTCTCGCACAAGCTGGGATTTTGCCGATGAAGCCAAGCCAAGCTTCGCAAGCAATCCAGGCTATGAGTTGTCGCAAAAATTTGAATGTTTAGACGTTTAGCGGTTTCAATCAATATTTTCCAAACATTGGTCATTACTGAATAATGTAGGCCGGTATCAATCTCGTCAATCAAAACTGTTCCCCCTGTAGAATTGACTGCAGCTAATATTGTAACCAGTATATGCTTAATTCCATCACCCAGGCTACCTAATGGAACCCTGGCCTCAATGTTTTTAAGCTTGGCCACAACTCCATACGATCCCACTCGGGATCGACTTCCGCTAAGAAATGCAATTTTATCCAAGCCCGGCTCAATAATTCGGAGGATTTCTTCCAATCTGTCCTGCTTATCAGTAAGCGCAATAGAATCCCAATACTCACTGATCTGAAAACGGTCAATCGATTCAGATCGTACAAAATTGATTGGTTTAATTTCCAGTTTTTCTTTCAAACTTGACCGCCATATCGATTCGTAGAATACATTTCCAGATGCCGACATAGGCAATCCAATAGGCTCTCCTCTCTCGCTGGACTCAATATTTAGAATAAACAATGGTTCTACTTCATCATCATTTTCGAATAAATCACTTGCTAGATCAGAGGATTCTTGTGGGAAAACAACTTCACAAGATAAAAATACTGACTTTCCCTCCTGTATTCCTTCAATTTTAAAACGTGATTCATAGTCAATCAAGTGTCCATGAAATAAATGATTTATTTCGTATTTCTTTCCCCGCCTTTCTGAGTTCGATACCGCTATTTCTCCTCTCCTGGCCGGGCTACGGATGATCGCAGATGGATCACTACCGGTAAGAAGCATTTCAACTGCTTCGAGAATAGATGTTTTGCCGCAATTGTTTTTTCCTACAAAAATATTTACATGACTCAGGTCATCTATTTTAAGATTACTGAATGCACGGTAATTTTCCAAGTGAAGCGACGTTAACATTACGCCTGTCTCCCATAGTAATATTTATGGCTACTGCTTTATATCCTTAATTTAGGATACTTGACCCGGGATTATAACCTCTCACAAATAGCTTTACCAGTTTCTATTTCCCTGAGGGTAATTTTCAATCGAATGATAATTAACGTTCATTAATCTCAGGAACGCTGTAAATTCCTTAAAAATAGTAGTTTACAATTGGTTCAGGTCGGTTTGTTGCATTAATTTATAGCTGCGTAATTTCAGAAACCCAACCGCCGCTACCATCTGCGCAACCGCCGAAATACCGATCAGCCAGACACCGTTCGGCCCCATAATTTCCATGCGATAAAGCGCCAGCCCCGCAAAAGGTGCAATAATCCCCCGCAAGCCCGTCAAACAAACATGCGCCCCCATATAAAGCGAATCTTTTTCCGGCGGCGCAAACTCCATGTGCCCCAGCCGCCACGCCAGTTGCCCGCCGCCCATCGCGATCCCCGAAACCAGCCGACTCAATAAAATCACCCCGATAACAGCACTTTCGTCTGCCTTCATCCACGCCAGCCACACTCCCACCATCAGCACCACTCTGCTCAGCGTCCACGCCATCGCCGCCCGGAATCGCATCACAAAAAGATCGTTGCGATCATAACTCCGCGCCCACAGAACACTCGTCGCAGCAACACCCAAAAAAGGAATAGCCGTCAACAGCGATCCACCTTCCAGCCAGTTACTTTTCAGCACGTCCGCGACAATTACGACCAGAATGGTCTCGATAATCAGCGTAGCAAAACCGTTCAGAAACTGCCAGAGCATGTAAATGCCAAACCGCTTGTCCTGCCAGAGCACCTGCAAACCCGCCAGCATCGCGATTTGTCGCGGATTGTTAGCAGCGAGATTCCTAAGACTTTGTCTTTCGCCCCGAATGCGAATCCGCCGGATTAAAAAAGCTGCAACAAGTCCGGAAATACCGCTGATAAAATAAATCGCCTGAAAGGGCAGCTTCCGGTCCATCGCCGCCGAATAAACCATAATCACCCCGCTGATCCCCACCGTCATAAAAAGCGAAATCAGCACCACAATCTTGCCCCGTTGCCGGGCAGGATAATTCGCTCGCCAGATCGCCGCCCTGAACGGAATAATCAGTGACATTCCAATCTGCACCAGAAATATCTGAAACAAAAAAACGTATTCCGCCCAATCACCGCAAAAGGCCGATAGCGAAATGGTCAGCAAAACCAATGAAACCGCAATCAGCAGCCGCGACAACGCGATGATTTTGGGAATCCGGTTAAAAAATCCCACCAACGGCCCCGCCAACAACAGCCCCAGAAAATTAGTAGCCATCAGCGTCGCCAACAGCGAATCGGAAAGGTGCAACGCTTTGCGACCAATTAGACCGGTAAATACCATTCCGGTTACCGCAATCAATGCCGTCAACGGTATCGTAGCATAAAATTCCCTCCGAACCGTCAGACGTGTAATTCGCGGAAGCTCCCCCAGCCAAGCCTGAATAAGCATCACCCACTTGCCGGGTGATCGGGATGAACCTTTTTCAGAAGGCATTATCTACGACGCGTATGCCACCAGGACAATGAACTGGGTTCGTCAAGCAGCATAATCGCATCGACGTCTTCAGCGAGCATACGGCGGTTCATGTCGGAAACTCGGCTGTATTTTTGAATCTGTTGTTCCGAATCACGAGTCATGGTCTGGCAGCCCGAAAGAACAAATCCCATCGTCAACACTAAAGCCGCTATCATGATCTTACGCATAATAAAACCCTCAACCCCATTATCAAATTCATACACCGCAACAGGTTACGGCTGATGTTTACTTTTTCCATAAACCAAATACACTGCCATACCAAACAGCGAAACAACATGTTATCCGGGCGAGAAAATTATGTCAATGGGTAAAAATCACGTTTTTTACCCCGGCTGTTCAGGAAATTTTACCGATCAGCTTAAGCCATTGCATCAGGTCGGCGTAATAATAGACCGCTCCGAGGCTTTGGTGCATCTGCCGCAGGCGGGTGAGGACCTGTTCGGTTAGTTCGTTTTGATAATCAGGGTCCAGGTTTTCGCAGTAAAAAATCCGGCATCCGGTGGGGCGATTGTTCCTCGTGGAACAACCGGAGGATGATTGGTAAGGGCAGCGGTCGCCGGTGGCGGATTGTAACTTATTGGGGTTTCGGTGGTTAACGTTGTTGCTGTTGGCCGGATTAAGGCCGTTAAGAAAATAAAGCATTTCCAGGGTGGTAACGTAGAGCCGATGACCGAATTGGCCGAAATCGCAGCATTTGCCGCAATTTCTGCACTGGGCAGCAGTTGCGGCGATGGTGTTATCCAGATCGAGATAAAGTTCGAGCATCTGAGCCAGGATTTGGGGGTCGTTGCGGTTGGCTGCGAGCCAGTCTAAAGCGGCTTTTTCGACGCTGAGGGAGGATTTCAGGGGGGTAAGATTGCCGTCGCGGACTTTTTCGATATCGTCGGGGGCATAGCAATTGCCGCGGTTCATGCCGGGGCAGCCATCAGCAGCGGCGGCCCAGGAGCGGGCGGAATAGAGGTTTTCCTTCCAAAAAGGCCAGGTTCTGCACTGTAGCGGGCGGACGGGGTAGATGGTGCAGCCTTTGGAGCCGTTG
The DNA here is from genome assembly GCA_016934515.1 of Sedimentisphaerales bacterium. Classification (GTDB taxonomy): domain Bacteria; phylum Planctomycetota; class Phycisphaerae; order Sedimentisphaerales; family SM23-30; genus JAFGSR01. Next base: position 602 of record JAFGSR010000047.1, on the reverse strand, counting down.
GGGCCGGGTTCGAGGAAAATGCAATCTTTGCTGGGTTGCTTCTCGATAAGGCTGTATTTGAGGCCGACGCGGTGGGTGTAACGCTTTTTGAAATCGTCGGCGGTAATTTTCATAAACTTTGCTGCAGCAGCGATTTCCGTTGGTGTGATCCAGACGTAACCTTCGTCGGGGCCGCCGCAGCAATTTCCGCAACCCTGGCAGGCAAAGGCCAAGCCGTCGCTATACCATTTTTCTTTACGAATGATTTTCACAAAATACTCCGCTGAATAAAGCATGTAAGGATAAAGCCTGAAGCCTGAAGAAAGAAGAAAAATCCTAATTCCCTAAATTATAAACAAATTCAAATTACCGAAAACTCAAAATTCAAAACGGGTAAGAGCGGAGAAAATGATCTGCCAAAATGGCAGGCAGGAGGCGAAATAGACGATGTGTAGTATCCATTATGTGTCCGAAAATGAGGCGCTAAAAGTGGTACAAAAGTGAGAAAAGATGAAATTCAGTCAAAAAACAGGGGCGAAAGTTGGGTGGTTTTTGAAGGTTTTTTAACGAAAGTTAACGAAACTTAGGGGTTTTTTGGAGAAAGTTGGGAGTTTTGGAAAAGT
>JAFGSR010000046.1 GCA_016934515.1 Sedimentisphaerales bacterium | reverse complement strand
GCTTTTTATAGGACTTGGGCCGGGGTCCGAAATACTTCGTGCATTAGAAATTGCCAATTTCCGGATGGGCACTAGCTAAGAAAATAGCTGAAGAGCTAATGGGGCGCAACCCAAGGATTCGTGAAAATTGGACACTGTATTGTGATGCTTTTGAAAGACTGGGGATATATTTTCGAGAGCCAGAGGCATATAGCGCTGTCGGCAAAGGGCATATCAACACGTTTAAACTCTTCTTAGAGCAGTTCTTTTCCCTGCTTAAACAAAAAGGTCAGATGGGAATCGTAGTGCCAAGTGGAATTTACACAGATCAAGGCTGTATGGAATTACGTGAACGCTTTTTCAAGCGAAGCCGCGTCAAATTTCTCTACTGTTTTGAAAACCGGTGGCCTGCTGTTTTTTCGGCAGTGGACGGACGCTTCAAATTTGTCACCTTCGGGACCCAAAAAGGCGGGATAACGGATATTTTTAAATGCGTCTTTATGGAACACGACCCCGACAGATTATCATATCTTGATGTCAATGCTTTGTCGATGACGTCTTCTAATGTTGAAAAATTCTCCCCAGAAAGCCTTAGCATAATGGAGTTCAGCAATCAGAAGGAAATCGATATTGCCTCGAAAATTTATGGGGAACATCCATTCCTTGGAAAATACCTAAAGGATAAGTGGAACACAGGATTTCAAAGGGAATTCAATATAACAGATGATAGTGATTTGTTCATGGCAAAAGAGGCGGTTATAGACGCAGAGCCACTCCCTTTATGGGAGGGTAAACAGATATGGATTCTTACAAATGAGTTCTCAGAGCCAACGAGCTGGATGAGCCGAAGTGATGCGTCGATTAAACCCACGACAAAAACTACGAGGCTCACATACCGAGCTTTAGCCTCAAACACGAACGAACGCACATTCATTCCGACAGTAATACCTGTTGATTATCCAACTGGAAACTCTCTCAATGTGTGCCCCCTTCCTCCTAGGGCAGCTGTAATCATTGCTGGGATTGCGGGTTCATTTGTAATGGACTGGATTCTGCGAGGTAAAGTTACGACTAACGTGAACATGTTTATTGTTGAACAGCTCCCTATTGTGGATTTTGAGTCCGGAACCAAACGTGCAAAAAATATTGCCGATGCAATTCTTTCTCGAGGCTGCCGTTTAGTGTGCATTTCAAGTCCTTTTTCCGAGATTTGGAGGACTTGTTTTATGGCGGAATGGTCATCTCCCGACTTCTGGTATCCGAACAATACCCTAAAAGATTATGGACCAGCACATGAACAAGAAATTCGAAAAAGACTCAATAAATCAGTTCGTCATTTGACCTCTCAGTGGACGGCTGAATGCGGTTTGCATGAGTCACTACCGGATCAGGGTGATACCGGCGATAGGGCACAGGCTCGCGCCGAAATCGACGCCTATGTGGCTCACCTCTACGGCCTTTCACGCGATGATTTCGCCTACATTCTGGACACCTTTCCGGTGCTCAAAAAGAAAGAGAAAAAAGCTTTCGGTGAGTTCATGTCCAAGCGCAAATGCCTGGAGGAATACGACCGTTTAGTACCGATTGTGGAGAATCTAAAATGATCCAGGAGAGCCTGAAAATCGAATCAAAAGATCTGTCAATTGAGGATCTGTATAAGGATTTTTACACAGTTCCCGATTTCCAGCGTGAATTTGTCTGGGAGCGCGAACAGGTTGAGAAACTGCTCCAGGATGTGCTTGACGAATTTTATGATGAAGATGGAATCATCATCAAGGGAACTGAGTATTTTTTGGGCAGCATTGTCGTATGTCGGGCCGATGATGGAACGTACAGCCTCATTGATGGTCAACAGCGAATGACAAGTATTTATCTGGTGCTGTGCGCCATCCGCGATTTACTAAAAGGGATTAACGAGGAACCACACAGTACCTTGCTCAGCCAAATCGAGTTTGCATCGACAAACGACTATGGTGAAGAGGATTTCAGGCACCGACTAGTTCTTCAGTATGATGACAGCAAGGGGATTTTAAAAAAGATTGTAGACGATCCTTGCCATCTGGAAGAAATCACCGAAAACACCATTTCAGTCAAACGTATCAGGTCCGCGTATCAGGATATTTCCGATTTTTTGAGAATCAATTGCGATTCTTCACTCAAAAAGCTCAAGCTATTCTATGCCACCTTTACCAAGCGGGTAAAACTGATCCGTATCATCACCCCATCTCTCACAAACGCGCTCAAGGTTTTCGAGACGGTTAACGACAGGGGGGTTGGTCTGAATGCGATGGATTTATTAAAGAATCTGCTCTTTATGAAAACATCGCCTGATGAATACCCAACGCTTAAACAGCGCTGGAAGGATTTAATCGATACGTTAGGGGCTTGTGGGGAAAAGCCGCTCCGTTTTCTCCGATATTTCATCATGGCCCATTTCGAGCTCGATTCGAAAAAACCGCTTCGAGAAGACGATATATACGATTGGTTTACAAAGAATTCCAAATCGGCCGGGTTGGAAGATCAACCGCTTGTCTTTCTCAAAACGCTGCTTGCGTGCGCGACTTCATGGCGTAATTTTCTAAGCGCCAAGGACGTGACCGGAGCCATAAATCCCTATCTGAAAAACCTCACACTATTAAGCGGTGCCGCTCGGCAGCATTTTATATTGCTTTTGGCGGGGCGTCATCTGCCTCAGCAGGAATTCTCTCGACTGTGCCGCGCGATTGAAAACCTGTTTTTTTGTTACATCATCACCAGAGAGCCAACACGAACCTTTGAACGAAATTTCGCAATCTGGTCTGCCGATCTGCGGAACGCCAAAGACGAAACCGCGTTAGATCAATTTATAAACGACAAATTCACATCCGATCTTGAGAAGCGGCGTGCCGCCTTTGATTTTGCTTTTCAGGAACTCGGCCAATCGCGAATCCAACAGTATCGAATGCGTTATATCCTGGCGAAGCTCACCCAGTACATAGAGCAACAGGCCTGGAATAATCCGGCTCATGATAGCCTCGACCAATATATCGCCTCAACAGTTGAGGTGGAACACATCCTCCCGCAAAATCCAAAAAACGAGGTTAAAGAGGCCTTTGACGAAAAGGAGCGGTATAACGAGTACCTTGAAAAACTTGGGAATCTTACGCTGCTTGAAAAAACCATTAACACCTCGGTCTCAAATGATCTTTATCAGAAAAAGACACCTGGTTATCGCCAGTCTTCCTATCTCTTAACGCGTTCTTTAGCTGAAAAACCGAAGGTTGGATTGAACACCCAACTAAATCGTGCTGTGGAACATTTAATCACTTTCGATCAATGGAATTCAGAGAAAATTGAATGCCGTCAAGGCATGTTGGCTCGTCTCGCTGTATTCGTTTGGGATATGCCCGGAAAGCGAAAGATGCCGGACGACACCACTCCCGAGTTTATAAATTCTGAAGGGGAATCAGGCGATGAGTAAAATAAAGGATGTTGTCAAACTAAAATCCGGCTATGCCAATTTCGTTGAGCTGAAAAGCGCCTTTGAAGCAGCCCAGGAAAACGCCGACCGCATGGCCATGTATCGCCCGACCAAGGCCCACCGCGTGGCGTTCGAGCGTATTTGCCGTGGGCTTTATCAGCCCAACGACAAGAAATTCTATTTGCTCAGCGGCTCCTATGGAACCGGTAAATCGCACCTTTGCCTGATGACGGCAAATGTGCTGAGCCGTTCCAGCGGTGACCCTGAAATTGCCGGTTTCCATGAGAACTACGCTAAGCTCGATCCGGAGAAGGCCAAGCGGCTGAAAAACATCCGCAAGGACGGTCAGTACCTGGTGGCGATCTGCGACTACCACTCGGGGCGTCACTTTGAGGATGTGGTCATGAAAGCGGTGTTTGATGCCTGCAAGGCCAGGGGGCTGGATGCCGGCGTGGAAACGGAGTTCGACGAGGCGGAGCGTCAGCTGGCCGAGTGGGAAAAAAAAGGAGACAAAGGCGGCATACGCAATTTTTACGTGGATTTCGGCAAGGCGCTCGAAGCCGTGGTTCCCGGACTCACGGTTGATCAGCTCCGCGCCGGGCTCAAAAATTACGATTCGAACGTGCTGGACAAGTTTCGCACCGCGTTTAGGGAAATGATGGGCGGCGTAGAGTTTCAGGCCCGGTCCGGCAATCTGATTCCCATCGTCCGAAAACTGGTGAAGAGTCAGGCATTCAAAGAGCGGTTCAAGGGGCTGGCCATCTTTTTTGACGAGTTTGGATTTACACTGGAGAAAGCAGGCTATTCAAAGGACATCCTGCAGGGATTCATGGAAACTATTTGCAAAAATGAACCGAACGTTCTGTTCGTCGGATGCATTCACAAAGATTTCAAATCCTACGCCGACCGGTTCAGCAAAGACGACGCGGCCGTCATGAGCGCCCGAATCACCCAGGTTGACCTGCTCAACGAAGGCATCGAGGAGATCATAGGGGCCATCGTCGAAACCGAAAAGGATAGCGTTGCCTGGAAGAAGGAGATTGCCCCCAAGACAGGTGTTTTTGACCAATTGGTGCCGCCTTGCAAGTCCCTCGATCTGTTCCCGTGGATTGACGATGTGAACCGCATTCGTGAACGTGTGCTGGAAGACATCTATGGCGTGCACCCCATGGCCCTGTCCTGTCTGTTGACCCTTTCCTCGGAGATCGGTTCGGACGCGCGCAGCACCTTTACTTTTTTCTCAGGCGATGTGGGCGGTGAAAAGGGGTCTTACGCCGACTTCATCGAAAATGCCGACCTGACGGTTTCCGGCGGGAAACTGAACCTGTACACAGCAGACCAACTTTTCACGTTCTTCAGCAAAGAGCTGTCACAAAAGAATCCGGAGCTCCGAGATCGGCAGCGGCACTTTGTCAATGGCTATTACGCCAGTGTGGATGCCCTGCGAAAAGCGACCGAAGGGGGCCTGTTTGGCTTTCAGGAGGATGAGCGAATCCAGGTTCTCAGAACCATCCTGATTTATCAGCTTTGTCAAGTTCCGACGAGTTTGGAAAACATCCAATTCGGGCTCTACTGCCTGAGCACTTCTGAAAAAAATCAGGTCAAAGAATTCCTAAAAGACCTGGTCAAGAACGGTGCGATCTTTTTCCGACAGCAGTCGAAAACCTATGAACTGGCAGCGAGTACCGGCGAGGACCCCTATGATCTGATTGAGCGGTTCGTCGCCGACACTAAACTCCATCCATCGGACATGGTGACGGCTTTTCTGGAAGAGGCTGCCGGAAAGCACATCCCTGAATACGCCGAGGCCAAGGGCTACAACCTGCCTTTTGGCGAAGACAAGCGCTTCCGCACCCGTTTTGTACGGGCCAAGGACCTCGGGGATGCGCTTTGGGATGAAATCCGAACCGACTACACCGAGAACCGCAACAAGCCAGGCAAAAGCTTTGAAGGTACCCTTGTCTATGTGCTTTGCGAGGACGACAGCGAAATCAATGTGGCTCGGGAGGCTGCCAAGGCTTCTTCTGATGACAATTTGGCCCTGGCTGTGCCCCATGCGCCGCAACCCTTTACAGAGACCCTGCTCAGAGTGAAAGCATGCCGTCATTACCTGCCTCCCAACGAGGCGGAAAAGATCAGTGCTCAGACCGAGTCGCGGCTGCGAGACATTTTTGAAAATCCCGAAGATGGATATCTGCCGACGTTGCAACGCGTTTTCCGCGACATCGCGGAGGGCAGCGGGGCCTGCTGGTACTGGCAAGGCGGCAAAGTCCTGGTGGACAAGCCCAAGCAGTCCCACAAACCGGCGGACATGTTGTGCGAGGAGCTGTTCAAGAAGCGCTGCCGGATCAAACACCCTGACCTGAATTTCTGCCATGACGAAAAATGGCGCACGGGTAAAAACACCGCTTTGAAGCAGGCTGTAGGCGTTCTGCTGGGCGCGGAAAAGGTTTTTATTGACAACGGCAATCCCGACAATCACGGCGAGAAGCGGTATCTGGAAAAAGTCTTGCTGAAGGGTGCAGGGGCTCTAAAGAAGGCCGGATCAGAAGGTGTTGTGTCCTACTTCACGTGCGAGACCGATCCCGCCAAACTCCACGATGATTTTCCGGTTTTCAAAGAATTGTGTAGTCGCCTGGCCAACCTCAATCCAGGGGAAGCATTTTCGGTGGGCGCGTTCTTGGATGAGGCCAAAGACGCACCCTATGGCGTTGGCGGCACGCCCCTGATCCTGTCCCTGGCGCATGTCATTCGGGCCTATGGCGAGCGACTGATTGTGTACAAAGACTCTACGCAGATGGTGGAGCAGCCGCTCAGGAGCTATGACGACCTGGTCAATAATGTATCGGATGCCGCAGCCAAGACTGTGTTTGTCGTCCGTGACATTTCACAGGCTCAGATAACGCTTGTTGATCTGATTGCAAAAGCCGTTGACGCGCCGCCATTGAAGCACGGTGAGACCCGGTCTCTCAACACCGCCTTTGAAACACTTAAACAGTGGTGGAACGGCTTGCCGTCTGTTGCCAAAGTGATCAGCCTGTATGAGGAAGGTCGAAAAACGCGCTTGAGCAGCCTCAAGAGCCTGATGGATGGGTTGACCGGCAGTGTGGACCGATTTGATTTCATGCTCGAACAATTGCCTGCCGTGTACAGCGGAGGTCCGGTGGGTGACACCCTGACGGAAAAGGATGCCAAGAGCATCTATGAAACCTTCGCGGAAGACGTGAGTCTTTTGAACTCGGGTGAACAGCTCGCACAGGGGCTTGCGGCACAGGCAGTTTGTGAGATTTACGGTGCCAAGGGGGACATGATCGAGTGCGAAAATGTGGTCAGCAAGTGGTACGCGGGATTGAATCCAAGCCAACGCGATCCACACAGGTGCGATCACGAAGACGCGAAACAATTCCTCGTGCGCATGGCCGATCAGTCTGCCGCCTTCAGCACGAAAATTGTCAAGCTTCTGCCTAAGGATTACGGATTTGGTGCTGTAGCAGAGTGGACGTCGCTGCACATCAAGGACTACGCAGCCAAACTTAAACATGCGAAAGCCGAGATCGACAAGGCCAAGCCGGTTGTCTACAAGCCTGCCGTTGATGAGGGTGTGCATGAAGTACGCGAGTCCCAACAGATGTATGTCGACCTTCCCAAAGGCGCTGCTCGATTGATCTACACCCTGGATGGAAGAGACCCCCGGCACTCGGACAAAGCTCAGAAAGCCGACAGCAAATTTGATCTCGTCAGCCTTCTAAAAGACCGGCCCAATGTGAAAATCAAAATGCGGGCCGTGGATAAGGACGGCAATGCCAGCGACGTTGTCAGCGTCGAGTTGGTGAGCAAGGAGCGGAAATACGACATACAGGTGGAGTCGGATATATTTGGTGAAAAAGAGGCGACGTTTAAGTGTCCTAATGACACGGAAGGATTGGTTGCTGTCCTCCGATCCGTTCTCAACTATGGGGTGAAGCGAAAACTGCTGAACAAGGACAAGGCCCAGAAAATTGAGGCGCTTTTGGGTGAGTTGAACAAGGCCAATTAGGACCTGGAGTGTGACCGTGGATGAAGCAAAGCAAATATCAGTCAGCTATATCGGAGAGTTGGCTCACACTCCGCCAGAAGATGTTCTTTTGGTGGAGCGCGATGAGGATTATGTGCGCGCCTGCCGGGAACTGTCCGTCACAGATGCGTCTACATCGGGATTGAAAGTGTGGGTGCGTTCAAAGAACCACTTTACATGGCTGAGGGATTTTACTGAACAGATTGGTTGTCCAGCCTTTTTCAGTGAAAAAACACCTCGCCTGGTACTTGCGGAAAAGTGGAATGTCGTTCTGCCTGACTGGTTGACGGATGCGGAGGTCCTTGACCAGGGACTGTTGAATATAGATGTAGAGCCCCAGGCAGGACAGACGAGCTTCAGCAATCGATTGCTAACACACTTCCTGGGCTCAGCCTTCGAAGAGGATGCTTTCAACGCGAAGGACCTCGTGGATGTGATCAAAGCGCTTGTCAGCGCTGACGCCAAGGCGGCCTTCAAAAAATACCCCTTACTGTATCGCTCCCTGGAATCAAAATGTGAATCGTGGACGCAGCACAGTAAGGACGTGTGGGTGAAGAATCTGTGTTCCCGCATTTTTGAAAACACCGGCGACCTATGGCAGTGGCTCAGTTTATGGGCCTGTTTGTACGGCTACCCGGAAAAGCTGTTGGAATATGTTTTGGCCCCTGAGCAGGTTCTGTTCGTTCGGAATATCCCTGTTGAAACAGTTTACGATTTGCCTTTGGAGCCTGCGGCCAGGGAACAGATACTGACACAAATTGAGCTTTTGTTTGAAGAAATCCAGAGCCAAGTCACCTCCGGTGATGAATTCCGGAAGGTATTGGGATGGACCTCCGGTCGGCTCTTTCAGGAGTATCACTTTATTTCTAAGATGCTCGGGAGCCGTCAATTTTCTCCCACCACAGAGGATGTTCAACAAGTACAGGCCAAGTTTAGGCATTGCCCGGGTGTGAGTGAAAGCAGTCTGAACTCACTCCGACACTGCATTGCACCTTCCCGACCAAGGCTAATCGGCCCGGATGAAAAATGGGACAGCGCGGAGTGGATAAGATGGACCACAGAGGAATACACGCCGTATCGCACCTGGCAAATTCACAACAAACAATATGACGAGGAATTGGAATACGCCGTTGCTCGCTTTTCCGATTGGTTTATCGAAGAATACACCGCCATCCACAAAGATCCGAATCTCAGCCTGGCCCACTGCCTGGCGGACATTTCTTCAAGCGGATCGGAAAATCAGTTGTCGATCATCCTTCTTGTTGACTGTCTGCCGCTGGAATTTGCGGGCCTCCTGGACAATGCGCTCCGTAACGTCGGCTACAGCCGC
>JAFGSR010000002.1 GCA_016934515.1 Sedimentisphaerales bacterium | reverse complement strand
TGGTATCAAAATAAAGCAGCACAAGGCAGGCTGGGATGAAAAATATCTACAAAAAGTACTGAGGATTTAGATGCGGTGGCCCTGGGGCGGAGCATCCAGAAGTTGATTGCATAGTTCCAAGCTGGTAGCATATAGAATTTGTGCTTTTTTCTCGGTTTGCAGTTTTTTGTCACCTACTATATCAATTATAGCTTTTTCCAGGGTTTTATAATACTCCCGATGCTGATACACAGATACGTAAACGAACTGGATGCCGTATTTTAGCAACCGCTCTGAATCTTTGGCTTGAAATTCCAGCCCGGAGGCGTTGTATAAGGAGTAGTTATCTCCATTATCGATATATATTTCCAGTTGAGACAGACTTTCCGGCGGAACAGCCTGCAATGGAACCGGCAAGAAGCCCGCCCGTGAGCACACTTGTTTTTGAACCTGATCAGTTATCATAATATCATGAGTATCAGGAACCATTCCATATTACCAATATGACAATACGTCCCATAAGTAAATATCAACTTCAATGTAAATTCTAGTGTCTATTTCAGTAGAAGCCATTGCCACCTTCCGAGTTGTGATATCAGTATCAAAACACCTTTTTTGATTTATGAAACCAACTCATGTAATACATAACATTTATCGACAAATAACATGATGGTTTATTGTAAAAAGCATACGATTTTCCAAAATTCCTGTGTGTTTAACCGTCAAAATGCCCAATTCCCAACAGATAGATCACTTAAGAGTTGCCAAACGAATGCACACTCAGAGTGAAAATGGTATTCACGGAACAGTTGTTTACTGCTAAAGTAAATCTGTTATCCAGAACCAAAATATGAAAAAGTACAGAAAGCAGAAACCGTGGAATTATGGGAATTTTAAAAATTGGCGTATCGAAACCACATGGTTCAGGAAATTTTTCTGACTAGCTGATTGACAACTAGAAGAATATTGCTTAATATATTGGCTTGCGGGTTTTGGGCGATTAGCTCAGTTGGCTAGAGCGCCTGCCTTACAAGCAGGAAGTCACAGGTTCAAGTCCTGTATCGCCCATTTATATAAAGTAAGCTGAGTCCTATAGTTAGGACATCCATCTTAGTCGATGGCGAGGCTGCAACAAAGACGCAGAAACGTATAATTATACGTTTCGCATTTTTGGAGGCCGTAGCCATGACAACCAAAATTCCCCAGTATCGCAGGCAGAAATGCAAGAACTCTGTAGATACAGGGAAATACTCGCGTATCGGCTACATCCGAATACTGCTGCTACCCACAAATAATATTGGTTTTATCGGCCAGGCATTTTTCGCTTCCAACTTTTCGAACTCTCGGATCGTCTGTTCCCAGCGATTCGCCGGAGGTTTTTTTTCCTGATTCGGATCCGTGGATACGAATTGGGCCAAAATCAATCCGGCAATTATAGCTACCCCCCCACCAATTTAATCTATTTGAAAAAACTGTTTTTTTCTTGTATAACTATATTAGATAAAGGAGTTTAACTCCTGAGCCAAGGCTCTGTGTTGCAAAGATCCAGCGTTTTGAAAACTTTTACTATAAGGACCGCCTTGTACAGTAGGCAACAAATTCAATGGCAAGTGATCAACTAACTACAGGTATAATAGAAATAGACCGATGGATTGGAGGTGTTCTTCCCGGCGACAATGTCGTATGGGAAGTGGATTCAGGCGCCCCCGTAGATAAATTCATGTCGAGCTTCCTGACGGCCTGCGAGGCGGAGGAATTTCCGGTTGTCTATGTAAGCTTCAATCGTTCACCACAAAGCATCACAGATCTTTATGCTCACCGAATGTCGCCCGGGCGTTTTATACTTGTTGACTGCTTTTCCCGCGGTAAGGGCGACGGAGATGAGATATTTCTGGAGTTTTTCAAGAACGGTAATACGTCATCGTCATTCAGTGCGGTTCAAGTGGTCCATCCTGCCGATTCCGGCGAGCTTCAGAAAGTATTAACCGCGATTAGTTCCGGCAAGGGGAAAAATGCCAGATATATTTTCGACAGTCTAACGGGGATGTTTGACCTCTGGGGCGATGAGGATGTTGCCCTTCGATTCTTTGGCCATCATTGCCCTCGGTTATTTGATCTTAGCACCATTGCTTACTGGTTGTTGGAAAAAGAAGCCCACACCGAGCGTTTTCTGGCGAAGTTACGGCACATTACTCAGGTCGTTCTGGAGATCGCAGTATCGCAGGGGATACGCACGCTGACACTGAGAAAAGCGGTCCACAGACGCTGTGTGGATATTGGAGTACCCCAGTGGTTTCGGGTGGTTGATGACCGATTAGTCATTGCAGCTGAATCTCGAGAAGATCGCGAGATGGGTCTGCTAACCCGGATGAGTGATGCCTTGGGAACTGCACTTGATCCGGAATCTTTTTTTGAACAGACGATATCTGTTCTCGCCGATGAACTGGGATTGATTCGAGGTACGGTTGTCTTGCTGGACAGGATGGTCAATAAACTTCGGATAATGGCTGCACACGGACTCTCTGCCGCTGAGCGGGCAAGGGGAGAATACGCTATCGGCGAAGGTATAACGGGACACGTAGTTAAAACAGGTTCTCCTGAGGTGGTCCCTGATATACATAAAGATCCCCGGTTTCTTGATCGTACGGCATCACGCAAGATGGATACGGCTCAACCTATCGCTTTTATTTGTACTCCAATCAATGTGGACGGTGAAACAGTAGGCGCTCTCAGTGTTGACCGGCCATTTGCCGTTGAAGCTACGCTCGATAAGGATCTCAGGCTTTTGTCAATTGTAGCGGCAATCATTTCGCAGGTTATCAAGATCAATCGCCTGATCCAGGTGGAAAAAGAAGAACTACTCATCCGAGACGATAATATCCTTCGTCAGTTCAAGCACCGCTATCGTCTGGAAAATCTCATAGGTCAAAGTGCTGCCATGGATCGTCTCCTTGCCACAGCTGCTACCGCCGCCAAATCCCGAGCTTCTATCCTTATCACGGGAGAAACCGGTACGGGTAAAGAACTGGTAGCCAATGTTATTCACTATAACAGTACATTTTCAACGGGTCCTTTAATTAAGGTGAACTGCGGCGCTCTTCCGGAAACGCTACTGGAATCAGAACTTTTTGGCCATGTTAAAGGTGCATTCACCGGAGCAGTCGATAACCGAAAAGGGCGTTTCGAGTTGGCTGACGGTGGTACACTTTTCCTTGATGAAGTGGCTGAAATGAGTCCACGATTGCAAGTGAAGTTGCTGCGAGTTCTCCAGGAAAAGGAATTTGAACCGGTAGGCGGAATTCAAAAGGTATGTGTCAATGTTCGCGTCGTGGCTGCGACTAATAAAAACCTTCGTGAAGAGGTAAAAAAAGGCCAATTCCGAGAGGACCTGTACTATCGGCTCAATGTTATACCAATTCAGTTACCAACCTTACGAGACCGGCGCGAAGATATCCCCTTATTGGTAAATCACTTTCTCGAAAAGTACAATCAACAGAATGAAAAAAATGTTACAAAATTATCTCAGGGTGTTCTCGATCTTCTTCTTAAATACCCCTGGCCGGGCAATGTACGCGAACTTGAGAACTGTATCGAACGTGCCGTTGTCATGAGTCCCTCAAATATATTAACCATCAATGTCCTGCCGGAAGAGCTTGTGTCATATACTGAAGGGACCGCATCTCAAAGGCGGGGAAGAATAGCAGACGGTTATAGCGAATTTCGTCAGGCGGTCCAGAAGTGTTGTGAAACTTCTGAAGATTTGGCAGAGGTAAAAGAGAAGCTTTCCTGCCTGCTCGAGGATACGCTGATACGAGAGTTGTTGTCTGGGAAGATAAGTCAGCGTGAGCTTGCGAAAAAGCTTGGTATGAGCCGGACAACTCTCAGAAAAAAAATGCGCGAACTCGGCATTAAGCCGTAAATCCTTCCAAGGCAATAAACGCCACTCCTGAAGATCTTGGTTTCGCAAAATGGTACACATATTGCCCATCTGGGCCATCTAATGGCCCATTTCTGCGATTTCTCATTCCAACAGGCCTTACGTTAAAAACCATATCTATTTATATACTAGTGACTTATACAATATCTAAGCCCTGTAATAAATTGGCATAAGAATTGCTTCGTAATATTAAGCGTTGGAATGTGCGATTTTTGTGCTTTATGGAATATACAAGCATAATGCAACTTGGATTGATTTAGGTATTTGATAAAGCCAGCTTATGACCTATTGATGTTTCATTGCCTAATTACCTGGGGGGATTCCGGCACAGAAAGGTTTTGTGGGTGCATTATGGTTATAAGTAAATCGAACCAGACTGAATCAGAGATGCTGAAATTCGGCGTTGAAAAAAAAGGCGGTTGGTCATGACATCAGAAAAAATGAAAGAAGAATCCCTCGATAATGCAACTGCTGAGATTTCGTCGGGTATGGAGCTTCAAGAGTTTAAAAAAATAACGAACCAGGTCATGCAGGACGCCCTTGTTGTGTGGGCTCAGCTTTGGGGAGAATTGGAAAGCCGAGTTCCATCGGAGGGTAAGGAATTGTCCCGAGCAAATGAAAAGGGCGAACCATCCTGCGAATGGTCAGATTTTATAGAGAAAATGTGGCTGCTGAGACACTATCTTGATTTTACCAAGCGGTTAAGCCAGCAGGAGCAGGAAACCATACGTTAGTTGGTTTTGGAAATTTATTTTAATAACGATTAAAGCCTTAGGAGCAGGGCAACTTTGAAATTATACCTTTTTTATTGTTCAAACAGTGTTGACTGCGAGGAATTACACCAATGCTGCAGCCGCCTGAAAGAAGATGATATAAAATTGATCGATCTTCCCTGTTCAGGCAAAGTAACGATTCCCTACCTGATGAAAGCTTTTGAAACGGGTGCGGATGGGGTGTTGATCCTTACCTGCAAAGTGGGCGATTGCCATTATCTTGAAGGAAATCTGCGGGCCGGCAAGCGTGCGGAGATGGTGGGTTCTCTGCTGGAAGAAATCGGGTTGGGCAATGAGCGCATATCGTTGATTCACTGGACCGACGAAGGAATCGAACAGGCCTACCGGGAAATCGAAAAGTTTCGGGAGAAGATAAAAAGTCATTCTGCCAACAAAGTCGCAGGCTCGCCGAACTAATGATTAAACCTAAAGTGAAATAAACTATAACCGAAGAATCATAAAAATAGGAAAGCGTACAACGTTGAAACCTGATAGTAAATTAGCTCAAAAAATCGAAAAAGGTGAATTTGTATTAACCGCTGAATTATTACCCCAGGCCCAAACCGATGGTCAAGCTGTTCTGGCAGTGTCGAAGGCTTTGTCGGGCAATGGAATCGCGGCGGTAAACGTAGCAGATAATCATTACGGTATTGTCATGTCGAGCATGGCGGCTTCGGCGGCATTAACCCGGGATGGAGTGGAGCCGGTTTTCCAGATGGTAACGCGAGACCGTAACCGAATCGCGTTGCAGTCCGATTTAATGGGTGCCGCTTTTCTGGGGATTAAAAACGTGCTGTGCCTAACCGGTTATCACCAAAGCCTGACAGGCAATGAAGCCTCTGCCAATGTTTTTGATATTGATTCGATCCAATTGATTGCCCTGGTAAAACGCATGCGTGATGAGGGATGTTTACTGGAAGGAACAGCATTTACGGGTGAATTTGGGATGCTGATCGGAGCGGTTGCCAATCCGTTCATGACGCCGCTGGAATTGAATATGATTCGTCTTGCCAAGAAAGTCGAAGCGGGCGCCGATTTTATCCAGACACATGCGATTTTCGATATTGAAAAGTTTGAGGCGTGGATGACTGCTGCCTGCCGGGAGGGGATCACCGAAAAAGCAGCAATCCTGGCAGGTGTTATGCCGTTGGACAGTGCGGACGAAGCGAAAAAACATGGTGATATGTTCACCGATTTTGTTATCCCGGATAATGTGCTTGAGCGGTTGGAAGGGGCAGGAAACGCCGAAGCACAAAAGCAGGAAGGTTTGGCTATATTTGCCGAAACCGTTCAAAAACTGAAAACTATAAAAGGTTTACGCGGCATCCATATTCTGTCAGGGGGAAAAGAAACGAGAATTCCCGAATTGCTAGCTGCCGTTGAATTGAAATAGAAGGTAAGTCTTTATGTCGAAAAAATACCATATAGAAACAAGTCCCGTACCGCCGCGGTGTGCCCGAGTCGGCAAATATGGCATCGTGGATTGGCGCGAGGATTGTGCCCGCTGTCATAACTGTGTGAAGAAAGCCTGCGTGTACGATCGGCACCGACAGGAGTTGGAATACATTCGTAATCTCAATGAAGTAGATGCGTTGTTTTTTGATTGTATGGGTTGCTTTTCATGTGTGCAGGAATGTACGAAAGGACTTTTAAGCCTTTCGCGTAATCCCGTATATGAACGAATGGGCAACACCTACTGGACGCCGGATATTATTCACACCACCTGGCTACAGGCGGAATCGGCGAAGATTCCGGTATCCGGAGCCGGGTATAGGGGGCGATTTTCCGGGCCGGGCTTCGATTCGATGTGGACGGATATGTCGGAAATTGTTCGACCAACGCGAGACGGAATTCATGGCCGCGAGTACATCAGTACGTCGGTGGATATCGGCAGGAAGCCAGCTTTTTTGACTTTTGATGTCGGCGAATCCAGCACCACGATGGGAACTATTGTCGATAATCCCATGCCGTTGATTATTGATATGATGCCGAGCGAGTACAGTTTACCGACGCTGGAACCTGCGATTCTGGCTGCAGCGAAAAATACGGAATTGATAGCATTAATTGATGCCCGTCAGTGGCCCCAACTTTGTGAAACGGCTATGCCTTATCTGAAACACATTGCTTTTTACCTGGAGAATGGGGCAGCGTTAATCGAGCCTGAGATACTGAAACAAACTCGGTTGGTAGAAATATCCGACGGTAATGACGTTGTTAAACGTATCGCAGATATAAAAAATATACATCCCCAGATTGTGGTGGCGGTTCGAGTTGAGTTGACAAGTCATGGTATCGAGCGGGCGATTAAATTAGGCCAAATGGACATTGAAGTGATCCATCTGGTTGCGGATTTGAACGGCAATGAAATCGGAACTGACACGCCCCGTTTTTTGAAAGATATGGTTCGTCACATTCATAACGCGCTGATAGAGAAAGGTCATCGGGATGAAGTGACTCTGATCGCCGGCGGTGGGATTGCGTTGGCGGAACATATGGCCAAGGGCATTATTTGCGGAGCGGATCTGGTTTCGATCAATCTGCCGCTTTTAGTCGGGCTGGAATGCCATTTGTGCAAACGCTGCGAACCGGGGATGTCGTGTCCGGCGAAGCTGGACAATGTTGAAACGGATTATTGTGTCGGACGGATGACGAATCTCATCGCGGCGTGGCATGGCCAATTGACTGAAGTAATGGGAGCCATGGGGATGCGTGAAATCCGCCGGTTGCGTGGTGAAGTGGGGCGAGCGATGTTTTATGAAGACCTGGAGGAGCAGATCTTTGGCAAACTTTTCGGTTCCAGAAAACCAGCTTAAAGAATTACTACCGGCTCAGACAATGGCGACTCGAGTGCCGCAGTATCAGTGCGACAGGACCGTTCGACCGGCGCCGCCGCGGTATCGTAATGAGATATCCAAATACATTATTCGTCGCAGCGATCAATGCATACGCTGTGGTAAATGTGCAGCTATATGTCCACAGCAAGTTCACATTCGCAAGCCGGGTTATGAATATTTTGCCGAAGGGCGCTATCATGCCTGTATCGGTCCTTCGTGTGAGAATACGGATAATTATTGCGTGGCAAAATGTCCGCAAGGAGCGCTGGAGATTACGGAAAACCCTATGATCGAGGCCCTGGGTGATTATCGTTGGCCATCGGATATGATCCTGGCGACTTGGAAGATGGCGGAGTCAGGTGACGTTCCGCCGGCGGAATACGGATATGAGTACGAATACGGCGATTCCGGAGGAGGATTCGATAAGCTTCGGCTTAAATTCCCCAAAACACCTGCCGTCGTTCTGGGGTTAGATGAAATTGATACCAGCCTCGAACTGAATCGTCGGGATGACGGTCGGCCTCGTATTAAAATCGATGTTCCGTGGTATGGTGGTGGGATGTCTTTCGGATCGGTAAGCAACACCACCCAGTTGGCCAAGGCTCGGGCGGCGGTGGCCTGGAATACGTTTACCTGTACCGGTGAAGGTGGGTATATGGAACGGCTCCGCCCTTATGATGACCATGTGATTACCCAGGTGGCGACGGGATTGTTCGGTGTTCGTGAGGAAACGATTCAGCGTGTTCCGATTGTCGAGTTTAAATATGCCCAGGGTGCAAAGCCGGGGCTGGGTGGGCATTTACTGGGCGATAAGAATACGATCAGTGTGTCGCGGATGCGTGAAGCAGTCAAAGGGATATCGCTGTTTTCGCCGTTTCCGTTTCATAGTGTGTATTCCATTGAAGACCACATGAAGCACATTGATTGGATCAAGCACATTAATCGACGGGCCCTGGTTTCAACGAAGGTATCGACGCCAACGGATGTGGACATGGTAGCGGTTGGAAGTTATTACGCCGGTACGCATATAATTCACATTGACGGTGGTTACGGCGGAACAGGAGCTGCGCCAGATATTGCTAAAAAGAATATCGCTATGCCGATAGAGTACGCGATTCCCAAAGTGCATGGTTTTCTGGAAGCGGAAGGTGTCAGAGACGGAATAACGTTAATCGCCAGCGGCGGGATACGGAATCCTTATGATGTTGCCAAAGCCATTGCGTTGGGCGCCGACGGCGTGGTCATCGGTACCGCGGAATTGATCGCCTTGGGATGTGTCCGCTGTACACGTTGTGAAAGCGGCCGAGGATGCCCACGGAGTATCGCTACTACGGATGCGGAACTGGCACCGCAAATGGATTTAGACTGGGCAACACAACGCGTGGTCAATCTCTACAACGCATGGCGAAAAGAATTAGTATGCATCCTGGGGAAACTGGGACTGCGAAGTGTTAAGGAATTAAGAGGTCGGACCGATTTGTTGTTGCACATGGATTATACCTCGGGAAAGGAACAGAGCTAATCGTGAAAAACGTCGAAACTATCCAGCGATTACTTCATTGTAAAAAGCGTCTTGTTCATGAACTCGACGTTCCGAAAATGGTCCGCAAGGGTGAAGAAGAAGGCGGCTGTGGCGTTGTCGGTTTTTGCTGTTCAGAACCGGTAGCTGGACGACATATTCATGAGCCTTCCAAACAAATGCATAATCGAGGCAACGGCAAGGGCGGCGGGATTGCCGCAGTGGGATTTGTTCCGGAACAACTGGGTGTCAGCCGGGATGTGCTGGATAACTGCTATATGCTGCATATAGCCCTACTTGATCCCGGCGTTCGTGAGGAAATGGAAAAACGTTTCATCACGCCGCACTTCGATGTGAAGTCGTTGAATCGTCTGGATACCTGCGACGATTGGAAAACGGTTCCGGGATTAGCGGTTAAACCGCCGGACGTCTGGCGGTATTTTGTGCAAGTCAAGCCGAAGGTGCTTGAGGCATTTTCAAAGCAGCATCTGCTTCAAAGCCTTGATCCCGAAAAAATCGCCGATGAATTTGTCAACCAGAACAGTTTCAAACTCAATCAGGAATATTACGCCTCCCTCGGCGAACAACGGGCATTTGTTCTGTCGCACGGCAAAAACGTTATGATCCTCAAAGTTGTGGGATACGCCGAAGCGGTAACGCAGTATTACAAAATCGAAGATTTATGCGCCCATGTTTGGATTGCCCACCAACGCTATCCCACCAAAGGCCGAGTTTGGCATCCCGGCGGCGCGCATCCGTTTGCCGGTATAAATATGGCACTGGTACACAACGGCGACTTTGCCAATTATCATTCGGTCAGTGAGTATCTTCACCAACGTTCCATTTATCCGCAGTTTCTTACGGATACGGAAGTGTCGGCACTGATGTTCGATCTTTTGGATCGAACCTATGAATATCCGCTGGAATATATTATCGAAGCATTGGCACCAACAACGGAGTTGGACTTTGACCGGTTGCCGCCGGATAAACAGAAAATTTACCGAGCTATTCAGGCCACCCACATCCACGGTTCGCCTGACGGCCCCTGGTTTTTCATCATAGCCCGCAACCAGACGCGACAAAAACAATATCAACTGCTGGGAATCACCGATACTGCGATGTTGCGTCCTCAGGTGTTTGCTTTTTGTGACGGTGACGTCCAGGTCGGGTTGATAGCCTCTGAGAAACAGGCAATCGATGCGACGCTGCATAGCCTTTCGCGTGCGGATACGCGAATTTGCCCGGTGGCGGAGCGCTACTGGAACGCCCGGGGCGGCAGCCATGCTGACGGCGGCTCGTTTATTTTTAATGTAACACTCAATGGCGATAGTCAATACCGCGTGACCTGTACCGATAAGTTCGGTGAACCGGTTCCCATGCCGAAAGGAAGCGAGCCTTGCGATTTCTCACAGGAAATTTTGTTATCCGATGAATCTGAAGAACGTGTCCATACCGTTATTAACGAACGATTTGCACCGGATAATACTTTTAAGATTTTTGAAATGATTTGCGAGCTGCTTCCGCAATGGTCGTTCGACGAGATTCGGTATGCGTGCCGTCAAATCGCTCAGCAGGCTCGTGATGCTGCCAAAACCGCCGCGGCTATCGAAATCCTGACCTTAATGAATGACCGAAAATATCCATACAGCAACAAAAAGAAAAGCCATATTATTCATATCATTCGCGAAGAACTGAAACGGATATTCCTTACCCTTCCCGGCTTGGCTGCTGAACAAAAATCGGACAACGCCTTTCGACTAATCAATTTTGATACCAAAGATACTCTTCGACCTCCGGGGGATTCCGAAACCACGCTGGTTATCGATGCGAGTGGTTTTTCAGCTGAAGGAAGCAATTGCGACGCTTTTCTTCTGGTCGATGCTTACATGCAAGGGTGGCGGCATTTCATTGTCTTCAATTGTAAAGGTCAGCGTTACATCGGCTGCGGCCTGGGACCCAAAACGGATGATGTCACCATTGATGTGTATGACAGTGCCGGTGATTACCTGGGTTCCGGCCTGGATGGATTGACGCTGAATGTGCATGGCAACGCCCAGGATCAACTCGGACAGATTTTCAAACGAGGTAAACTGGTTATCCACGGCGATGTCGGCCAAACCTTTATGTATGGCGCCAAAGGTGGGGAAGTCTATGTATTGGGTAACGCCGCCGGTCGTCCGTTGATTAACTCAGTGGGCTGCCCCAAGGTGGTTATCAACGGCACGTGTCTGGATTTTCTGGCGGAATCCTTTATGGCCGGTGATCCCCTCAAAGGCGGCGGTTTTGTTATTCTCAATGGAATTCGTCTGGATGAAGAGGCAAATATTGTTTCGCTGCCTGAGCCTTATCCGGGGAGTAATTTGTTTTCGTTGGCTTCGGGCGGTGCGATTTACGTTCGGGACCCGCACCAGGTGATGGTGGATGAGCAATTAAACGCCGGCCAGTACGTATCACTTACCGATCAGGATTGGGATTTGATACTGCCTTACCTGGAAGAAAACGAACGACTGTTCGGCATCAAGGTAAAAGACCTCCTTACCGTTGACGACAAACTACGAAAACCCTCGGACGTGTATCGAAAAGTGATACCTGCCGGGAGTGGAGTTCCCGATTCCGAAACGGATGATGTGATGATAGAAGATCAAGAGACGGAAGAGATGGCGATAAGTCATTAATTTGTTAAAAATAAGTAAATTCTAAGAACGGTATAAAGCATGACACTGCAGATTAAAAAAGGTACATCAAAAAAAGGATTGCTTGCGGAGATTGAAAAGCGAACAGGTGTAAATCTGAGCGCCTGTTTTCAATGCAAAAAGTGTTCCAGCGGTTGTGCGGTTGGTGACCTTGTGGAATCGCCTCCTTCGGAAATCATGCGGCGATTGCATCTGGGGGCGGGCGATGAACTGCTTGAAAGTGATCTGATCTGGACCTGTGCGTCATGCGAGACCTGCTCCAGCCGATGTCCCATGGGGATCGACGTGGCGGCGGTGATGGATGCCTTGCGGGTTTTGTGTCTTGAGCGAAGCAAAGCCAAAGTAACGCCAAAAGTGTTTAACCGGGCTTTTTTGAACTCGGTGAAACGGCATGGGCGAACCTATGAGATGGGGATGGTGACCGCTTATAAATTTGGTACGGGTGCTTTTATGGGCGACGTCGATAAATTTCCGATGATGTTAAAGAAAGGCAAACTATCACTGCTGCCGTCATCGGGAGCTGACAAAAAAACCGTAAAACGTATTTTTAAAAACTTACGCCAAAAAAAAGAGGGTGAGTGATTACCTTCGTAAATAAATATTTGTGGAATTTAAGAAAATGAAAATTGCCTATTTTCCCGGTTGTTCTGCTGAATCGACGGCTCGTGATATGCATGCCTCAACGATTGCTGTAGCCAAATCGCTGGGGATCGACCTGATCGAACCTGAAGGCTGGTCATGTTGCGGCGCAACGGCTGCCCACCAAACCAACCCTGTTCTGGCGGCGGCGTTGCCGACGGCGAATCTGCTGTTGGCCCAGCAGATGAAGATGGACATGGTGGCTAGTTGTGCGGCGTGTTTCAACCGACTGAAATCGGCTAACCATAAAGTTCAATCCGATTCAACAATGCGCAAACAAGTCGCCGAAGCAGTCGGGCAGGATTATGACGGGGCCGTTAAGGTGCGACATTTTTTGGAAGTGCTTTTTGAAGATGTGGGCCTGGATACCATCAAAGCAGCAATTAAACGATCATTGAATGGATTAAAAGTAGCGTGCTACTATGGTTGTCTTATGGTTCGCCCCCATGAAGTGATGAATTTTGATGATCCGGAGAATCCCACTTCACTTGACCGTCTTGTAGAGGCCATGGGCGGCGAAGCTTTGGATTGGCCCCACAAAGTAGAATGCTGCGGCGGCGGCTTGGCAATGAGCCGAACCGATGTGGTCATCAAACTTACCGACGGTATTTTACAAATGGCACAAAACGCCGGGGCCGACTGTATTACCGTCAGTTGCCCGATGTGCCAGGTCAACCTGGATTTGCGCCAGAAAGATATTAAAAAGCAAATGGGTCGGGATTATGGTATGCCGATTATTTATATAACACAACTGCTCGGGCTTTGCCTGGGTAATGCCCCGAATGATCTGGGATTGGATAAACTGATTGTACCGCCAACAAATGTGATAGCGACGATGACTCAAAATGGATAGGTCGTTGCACAGCATATTAATACAAGTGAGAAGAAACGATTAATTATGGACAGCCATACCGATAAAATGACAGGTGCAGTGTTGGTTCAGGGCGGCGGAATTGCCGGTGTGCAGGCATCGCTGGATTTGGCCAACTCCGGTTTTAAGGTTTACCTCATCGAACGTTCGGCAGCTATTGGCGGCATGATGGCGCATCTGGACAAAACCTTCCCCACCGGTGATTGCGCCACGTGTATCGTCTCGCCTAAACTTGTCGAGTGCGCCCGTAACCTCAATATCGAAATTATGACGTTATCTGAACTGACGGATTTGCAGGGTAATCCGGGGCAATTCAAAGCCACCGTTAAACGTCATCCCCGTTATGTCGATGAAGATAAATGCACCGGCTGCAGTGAATGTACTGCTGCATGTCCGGTAAATATTGAGGATCATTTCAACCGCGGGATGGGCACACGCAAGGGAATTGCCAAGCATTATGCCCAGGCGGTTCCGAATATTTTCGGCATTCTCAAAAACGGCCACGCCCCCTGTAAAATGACGTGTCCCGCCAATATTAACGTTCAGGGTTATATTCAACTCATCAAGAAAAAAGAATACCTTAAGGCTGTAAATCTGATTCGCCGGCGAAATCCGCTCTCCGCGATTTGCGGACGGATTTGTACGCACCCTTGTGAAGCAAAATGCACTCGGGGAAAAGTGGATTCCCCGGTGGCGATTCGGCTTCTAAAACGGTTTGCTTCCGACAAGGAAATGGAAATGCTGGAATCGGGTGAGATTTCTTTGCCCGAGGAAAAAACTCCCGCTTCCGACACACAAAAAGTGGCAATTATCGGTGCCGGGCCGGCTGGTCTTACCGCCGCCAATAATCTAGCCGACCGTGGTTTCGCCGTAACCGTATATGAATCGCTTCCGGAAGCCGGTGGAATGCTGCGGTATGGGATTCCGGAGTATCGGCTGCCGAAAAAGGTGTTGCGTCATGAAATTGAACTCATCCGACGAAAAGGCGTAACATTTATTCTGAATTGCCCTGTGGGGCAGGATATCACCCTGGAAGAGATTCGCAAAAAAAATGATGCAGTCTATGTGAGTGTCGGTGTCCACACCAGCAGGAAACTCGGCGTGCCGGGAGAGGACCTATCGGGCGTTTTCTACGGTGTTGAGTTTCTTCGCAAATCTAGCCTGGAAGAGAAAACTTCGGAAGTTAAGGGGCGGGTTCTTGTTATTGGAGGCGGTAATGTTGCTGTTGACGTTGCTCGGACGGCGCTTCGGTTGGGCGCCGATCACGTCGAGATGATTTCACTGGAGTCACGCGATGAAATGCCCGCTTATCCGGAGGAAATTGATGCAACACTACATGAAGGAATCACAATTCGAAACGGGTGGGGACCTAAAGGCATTGTAGGCGAGGCCAAAGTGTCCGGCATGGAACTGAAATGCTGTACTCGCGTGTTTGATGAGCAGGGCCGTTTCAGTCCGGTTTATAACGAAAACAACACCACTACCGTTGAGGCGGATCAGGTTTATATCGCAATCGGCCAGATGCCTGACAGCCGATTCGTCGAACATATGGGACTGGAAACGGAAAGGGGTGGTTTTAAAGTCGATGCCGTAACTTTAGAAACGTCCGAGAATGGAATTTTTGCCGGCGGTGATATCGTTTCAGGACCCGCCTCGGTAATCGAAGCCGTAGCGGCTGGCAATCGCGGTGCGGATTCCATTGAGCGGTATCTGAATGATGACGATCTTTGTGCACCGCGCTTCGATGACGAATTAAAGCCGATCCCCGAAGACCTGTTGCCCGAAATTAAAAAACAGGAGAAAAAACCGCGGGTTGTCCCGGAAGAACTTCCAGTTGATCAACGAATCATGAATTTCGACGAAGTGGAAGGCAGTTGCTCCGAAGAGGCTGCCCTTGCCGAAGCTGAACGATGCCTGAACTGCGCGCTATGCTCCGAATGCGGTGAATGTGCCGCTTCGTGTGAGCAAAACGCAATCAATTATTTCATGAAGGAAAAACAAATAAAACTGGAAGTCGGTTCGGTTATCTTAGCCCCGGGATTTGAAGAATTTGCCGCTGAAACAAAGGGAGAATTTGGCTTCGGACGGTACCCCAATGTGCTGACCAGCGTGCAATTCGAGCGCATGCTCTCCGCTGCCGGTCCTTTCGAAGGGCATGTTGTCCGTCGCAGCGACGGCCGGGAAGCAAAACGGATTGCCTGGATTCAATGCGTCGGATCCCGCGATTCCAGTTGCGGAAATGACTATTGCTCCTCAATCTGCTGCATGGCTTCGACCAAACAAGCCATGATCGCAAGGGAACATCTAGAGGGATTAGAATCAACCATTTTTTACATGGACATTCGAGCACACGGTAAAGACTTCGATCAATATTACGAACGGGCCAAAAGCTATCCGGATATTCATTACATCAAAAGTATTCCCTCACGAATTGTTCAGATCCCCGGCACAAATGACCTTCGCGTTCGCTACCTTGACGCAAAAGGCCAGCGTCAGGAAATGGATTTTGATCTGATTATCCTTGCGGTAGGGATGACACCCTCGGAATCGGTTAAGCAATGCGCCAGGCAGCTCGGTGTTGAGTTGAACGAATACGGATTTTGTGCCACGGATCGACTGGCCCCCCTGGAAACCTCGCGACCCGGAGTTTATGTCGCCGGCGCTTTCCAGGAACCCAAGGACATTCCCGAAACCGTTACCCAGGCCAGCGGCGCCGCCTCGATGAGCATGACCCTGCTGGCCCCGGCCCGAAACACTCTGATTTCGAAAAAGAGTTATCCGGATGAACATGATATTTCCGACGAGCAGCCCAGGATCGGTGTTTTTGTATGTCATTGCGGTTCGAACATCGCTTCTGTGGTTGATGTGGAAAGCGTAGCTGAAGCGATCGCGAATGAAGACAATGTGGTTCTGGCGACGCATACCATGTACACCTGCTCCGATACCAGTTTGTCGAACATCCGGGACCAGATTCAAAAACATCGCCTGAACCGAATTGTGGTTGCCTCGTGCACTCCCCGCACCCATGAACCGTTGTTTCGAGAAACACTTCGTGAAGCCGGCCTCAATCCTTATCTCTTTGAGTTGGCAAATATTCGCGATCAATGTTCCTGGGTGCATTCATCGGATCCCAGATCCGCAACGAAGAAAGCCACGGATCTGGTTCGCATGTCTATTGGCCGAGCACGCTTACTTAAGCCGCTTGAAGGCTCAACCGTCTCGGTGATTCAAACGGGTATGGTTGTCGGAGGCGGTTTGAGCGGAATGACCGCTGCATTGGCTCTGGCGGATCAGGGCTTTCACGTCCATTTGGTGGAACGTACCGACAAGCTCGGCGGCAATCTAAATCAGTTGTTCTACACCTTAGAGCATGAAAATATCGCCGCTTTCACCCGGGATTTGATTCAACAGGTGGAAAACCATCCCAAGATCGATATATACCTGGAAACGGAAATAACCGCCATTACCGGTCACATCGGCCATTTCAACCCCACCCTTTCGCAAAATGGCCAAAAGGCGGAAATTTCCTGTGGCGCCGTAATCGTGGCCACGGGAGCAAACCGGGCTCAAGCCCACGATTTCCTGCATGGTCAGTCGGACCGGATCCTCACCCAGCTTGATTTGGAAAAAATGCTCCATGACAACTCTTTTTCTACCGACAAGCAAAGCATCGTCATGATTCAATGTGTCGGCTCACGAAATGAACAACACGCCTATTGCAGCCGACTCTGCTGCTCGATGGCAATTAAAAATGCTTTGAAAATCAAAAAACAAAATCCCCAAGCCAACATCTACATCCTTTATCGTGACATTCGCACTTATGGCTTCCGGGAAATCTATTACAAACAGGCTCGCCAAGCGGGAATTGTCTTTATTCGCTATAACGAAAACCATCCACCGGTTGTCTCTGAAAATAACGGTCTCCTCGTATCTCTTGACAGTCCGGATTTCCACGAATCGCTTGAGATTGAAGCAGATAATGTCATTCTCAGCACCGGTGTTGAACCGCCCCAGGGCAATGATGTGCTGTCCGACATGCTCAAGGTCCCGCTCAATTCGGATGGATTTTATGTGGAAGCCCACCTCAAACTTCGTCCGGTTGATTTTGCAACGGAGGGAGTTTACCTTTGCGGCTTGGCGCACTCTCCCAAATTTATCGATGAAAACATGGCTCAGGCTCGCGCCGCGGCGGCTCGAGCTTCCACTGTGCTCTCAAAAACCCATCTGGATGTCAGCGCCCAGGTGTCCCAGGTCGATCAAAAAAAATGCATTTCCTGTATGACCTGCGTAAATGCCTGTCCATTCACAGCACCCTATGTCAATAAAGACCACAAGGCCCAGATCGAAGTTGCTAAATGCATGGGATGTGGAATTTGCGTTTCCGAATGCCCCGCCCAGGCCATTCAATTACATCACTTCATGACCGACCAGTTTACCGTCATGATTAAACAGTTGTTTGAACATAACGGCGAATTCATCTGGGACGAAAATTCCCAGAACAGCCGAAAACAAATTGAAACCTGTGCCTGCACAGTTGAAACGAGTCTATAAATTATGATTGCAAAACCTTTTGAACCTAAAATCATTGCTTTTTGTTGCCATTATTGCGCCTATGCCTCGGCTGATTTAATGGGTTCCATGCGAATCCAGTATCCCCCGAACATCCGTATCATTCGCACACCATGTACCGGAAGGCTTGAAGTGGGATATTATATGAAAGCCCTCGAAAATGGGGCCGATGGCGTATTGGTGGCCGGTTGCATGGAAGGTGGATGCCACTTTATTGATGGAAATTTATATGCCAAACGCCGAGTAAATCATATCCGGGAAATGTTCGAAGAAATCGGTCTGGAAAAAGAACGACTACGGATGGTCAACGTGTCCGCTTCGATGGCTCGCCCTCTGGCGGATCATATTATTGATATGGTCGAAACGGTTCGTCAACTCGGCCCCAGTTCTTTACAAAATAAAACAACATTCAATCAATCGGAGACGGCTCAATGATCGTTGCAGAAAGAAAATGCGTTCCGGAACTTCTGGATATCATAAAGGACCTCCAAAATCTGCTGGTTCTGGGCTGTGGCACTTGTGTTACAGTATGCCTGGCCGGTGGAGAACGTGAAGTCGGTATTATTGCATCCGCATTACGGATGACTACAAAATTAAATGATCTCAAAATCAACGTTGAAGAACTCACCATCGAACGACAGTGTGATAATGTATTCATCGAACAAGCCGCTGAAGCCATTGAAAGAAATGACGCGGTCCTGTCTCTTGGCTGCGGGGCCGGCGTCCAGGCAATTGCCGAACGCTACCCCGAAAAACCGGTATATGCCGGCCTGAATACGACATTCATAGGTATTCTTGAAGAACGAGGAGTCTGGACCGAAAAATGTGCAGCTTGTGGCAATTGTGTTCTACATAATTTTGGGGGCATTTGTCCGGTCACCCGCTGTGCCAAACATTTACTCAACGGCCCTTGCGGAGGTTCAAAGGAGGACCGTTGCGAAGTTCACCCCGACAGGGAATGTGCCTGGCAGTTGATCTACCAGCGGTTAAAAAACATTGGCCAACTGGATCGGCTTAAAAAAATCACTCCCCCAAAAAACTGGAAATCCAGCCTGGCCGGCGGTTATCGCACCATCATTCGAGAAGACCACAGAATTTGACCTTCTCCTTAAAACTGGACCAACTTTTGGAGTACAGGTCAAAGGTCGTTGAGTTTGCAGCTTGCCACCAGGCTGTAAATATTTGCCGCTCGTTCGGCTCCGGCTGCACTCCCGTGAATAAAGTTAACAAATTCCTGTCTTCAACAAGAGCGATTATCCGGCAAACAAACCAAGCCGTAAAGATGCTCTTGGCCGAGACATTACAACCTTCAGGCTTCAGGCTTTCTTTACATCGCCGTTCCATTTACGGATCAGCTCCGGCAACTCCCCAATTCTGCTGATTTCAGCAATGCCTTCGGAAAGTCGCTTGGCACGGTTCACACTGTTACGCTTGAACACCGGCCGTAGCCCCGCCCCTAACGCCCCCTTGATATCAGGCCGAATCTTATCGCCCACCATCACCGCCTCATCCGCCGCCGCCCCCAACTGCTTCAGCGTCAAATCAAAAATCCGCCGATCAGGCTTGCGAAAAATTGTTACCGATGAATACTGACGAAAATCAAAAAACCTCAGCAAATCCAACTCGTCCAGATGCCGATCCAAAACCGACGGCGGCGAAAATGTGTTCGAAATTATCGCTAACTTCAGCCCCATCTCCCGCAACGCCCCCAACTGCTCATGCAGGTCCGGCTCGATCGTCGACATCTTCGCCAGCGGCTCATACCATAGCCACGCCAACTCCTCCAGATCAGCTCGACCCAACTCCAGCCCTTCCTTTCGCAGGGTCCGCTCCAGTAGATGTTGTGCGTCAAATTCCCGGTCCGTCAGATTCGACCACATATAACGCCACTTAATTGCCCAAACCGTGCTCCGCCGATACCTCTCAAATCCGCCCACCTTCTCCGCCGCCCCCGACACACATTGCACCAAATAATCATAACTCAACCGCGCCGCCGACCCCAACAATTCATCAGCGTCAACGCGCCCGTAGTTGATCAACGTATCCCCCAAATCAAATATTATCGCCTTAATACCCATGCTCAGATAAAAATACCAGAATATCTCCCATTATGCAACACCCCGCCCCTACTCACCAAACTCACAACGCAAAACCGCCAACCACTCCAACGGATCAAACTTCTTGTTCAATCTTTTGCTTAGCGTTCCCATACATCAGGCCAAAACCCTTCCTCCTTATTGCCGATATATTCCATGGGGATGAGATCAAAAATTCGCTTCATTTTCTTGTCTGCGGTAACCAGTGTTGCCCCCAGATTTATTGCCTGAGATGTTATCCAAAGATCACTCTCTTGCACACCCAGTTGTTGAAACGTGGTCGGATCTTCGTAAGCATCAATAAAATTCTTTTTGCCCTTGGGATCATATTTATTGGCAATTAACGCTCTCAATTCCCCGTAGATCATTGCGGTATGTTTGTCAATTTCCTTGCAAAACTGAAAATCAATGGAATTAATAAATTCCAGAAATTCATCTTTGCGATATTTTTTGTCTAATCCCCATCCATACGCAAATTCCCCCCATGTGATAGGCGACATCATCAATTTGTGCTCTTTGCCTTGTAACTCACCAATTCCATCTAAGACGTGTTTATTTTTCTTGTACCATTTCGACCAAATATTTGTATCAAGCAAATAAACTTTCAAATTCAATCCCCCTCAAAAGCCTTTACCGCTTTATCAAGTGCTTTTGTAACTTGAGGCGACCTGGTTTCTTCAACCCACTTACTAACATTTTCAACCGTCGAATTCTGGAATTCATCCGAAATGAACATCCATAAAGGAATATAAGAACCAATATTCTCCGGAAAGTACTCTTCAAATTTAAAATCCACACCTTTCCTCTGCTGCCCTGCAAAAAAGTCCAGTAACTGCCTTTCTAATCGCGGCGGAAGATCATAAAGACGCATTACTTCAGCATCGATTTTCATTAAACATCTTTTCATTTTTTCTTTAAGATCACCCTCATCGCCTGACATAAATTGCTCTTGTTGCTCAGACAAGACAAAATAATCTGATGTCAATTCGTTCAACTTGGCAATATCATGATTTGTTGCCCGAGGCACTGGCATTGATCGCATAGTACCTGTAGTGTTGTTTCTCTCCAGACTGTTGCAATAAGCAAACGCATTTGCAAAGGGAGAATTCGACATCGCCCAAAGAGAATTTAATGTCCAAAGGGTATCTTCTATAGGACGTATTACTAGAAAATTACTTGTTACTGGATGTCCTTCGCTATCTAGCCAGGCTTTGAGTCTCCATGGCCCACTACTGACTCGATTGTAATTCAGCAATATTTGTGGTGTTCCCCTGGCAGTTCCCCATCGCGGCCTACCGATCACTTCTGGCGAAAGGTTCATATATACTTCATCAGGTAATTCTGTGATTTTAATATTCTTGCTATAAGAGCAAAATCCCTTGATGCCGCCTTTAAATGGTTCAGGGCTAACGGTAATACTATTCGGTGGCAAACCTTTGCCCTTGCCCTTATATTCCAAACCTTTGCCTATATTTGCCACATCACTAAAGCGGCCATATGCTTTACAATACTCCCAAACTTGTTTTAATTCTGGTATCCTAAAACTATAACATGGAGCTTTGTATAAAGTTTCCTTTGCTACAGTTTCTTCTGTTGCCTGATAACGTTCAATGAAATTGCTCAGATTGTTTCTGGGAACGGTTATATAGTTTATTCTCTTCCTGGATTTTTTCTTTCTCCCCAGCAATACTGTAGATAAGTGCCCAGCTTGATCAAAAACATTTTCCGGCAAATTGCAAATGGTGCGAATCTCACAATTATCGAGAATGTATTTTCGTAAATCGGCTAGGTTTTTTTTGTGCAAAAAGCCTTGCGGCAGGATGACACCGAAAACAGAGTTGGCCGGCATATAAGGCAATGTCTGGGCCAAAATCTCTGCTGCTTTGTTTTTTGTTAATATATTGGAATAGTTCCTTTCATTTTTCTTGGCGTTTTCAAAAGGAGGATTGCAGAGAAGTATGGTCGAATTTCGTGCTGCCTGCTTTAGTGTGTCCCCGCTGTAAATATCATGATTAATAATCTGCCATCCGTCTCGGTTGGGCAGGTCGGCTAACGTCAAAGAAAGCCGGGCAATCTCAGCAGCAAAGGAATCCAGTTCAATACCCATCAGGTGATTTTTTAAATAATCATGCCTGTTTTCTTCTCTGCCTTTATACAGAAAACTCAGTAACTTCGCCCCTGCCGTCAAAAAAGGTGCGTGACCACATGTTGGCTCCAGAATAAAACGTTCATCTTGAGGGATTTCTTCTATCCAATCGGCTAATTGCCAAACAATAAAATTCACTAACCACGGCGGGGTAGCGTGAGTACCGAACGCCTTACGCGTTGCTTTAGTCACAAGTGTGTTTTCATAGACATAAGCTAAGGAATTGATTGACATGTGAGAAAAACTGGATACCGGTTTTACAATTTCCCTTGCAACCTTCTGAACATTCTTCTTTTCCACTTGCGGAATCTTGAGTTGGCTTTGGGCATTGTAATGCCGGTGAATCTTCTCTATCAGAGAATCAATGTTTTCGATATCCATCCGCCTGAAACTCTGAACACCCTTGTCTTGCAGTATCTTGGCTCCGATCATCCAGAAGGCTGTCTGAAAGTGCCATTTATCGAGAGTAGCACGCTTGTCAGACAATTGTCTGATTATGCGTTCAATTAATCCAGAAAGATAATACCCCTCCTCCTCCTCAATCAATGGCATTAATCCCAAATCGACAAATCCAAGTTGATACTTCTTATCCATACGTCCCATTTTTTTGGCACGTAGAATACTGTCGGGCTCAAAGTCTTCCCTGTGCTTGGCAAAAAAAGCATCTAACTTCTGGAAACCAATACTTTCCTTCTGGACCGCTTTTTTATCCTGGAAGTACCAGAATAGTAGTTTGTTTTTATGGCAGACCAGAATTGCCGGTGCTCCAAGCCCTCGGTGAATCTGGACGTTCTCGGCAATTTTATTTTCTTCAATCTTACCGCCGTCCATGACAGCTATACATGCGTTTGATGATTCGTAATGTTCTCTGGCAAAACCAACTGCTGCTATCTTAGGTTTAACACTACCAGCGAATGAATACACATAATCCCGACACAACAGGCTGCTTCCGTAGCCGCATTGCCTGAGATATGGAAAAATTTCTTTTGGTGTTAAATCAGTTGCCATGCCGAATGTTGAATCCTCAAATCCGTAATTGAATGCTTATGGCTAAAATCGACCACAACTAACTGGTTACTGCAATTTTTACTCTTTTGCCCAAACCATATAATTGCTGCTAAAAACCACGTCCAGGCAGGTGAATTGCCTGTTTTTTCAAGACTGCCCTGATTTGGGCAAGCCCGTGATTCGTCCAATATTATAAACAAACCCTCTCCACGATGCAAGCCCGGAAAATTCACGATCCTAATGAGTTACAAGAGGCAATATAACACCCCCTTCTCGCAATACAAAAAAAAACAGCCGGGTCCGAAGACCCAGCCGCTTTTCATTGCTAAAATCAGATTGTAGGATGGGCTTTAGCCCATGCCGAGTTACTGAAACATCTGTTTATTGACGTTCCGCAACAATACTTTTCACCACGCCCGGATCAGCTAGCGTGGATACGTCGCCCAGTTGATCAACCGCGCCTTCGCCGATCTTACGCAGAA
Organism: Sedimentisphaerales bacterium; assembly: GCA_016934515.1. Lineage (GTDB taxonomy): Bacteria > Planctomycetota > Phycisphaerae > Sedimentisphaerales > SM23-30 > JAFGSR01. The sequence goes on along the minus strand of JAFGSR010000002.1, from coordinate 2,417 downwards.
TCCGCCGCATGATCTTACCCGAACGTGTCTTCGGCAGGGCCGGCGTAAACTGAATCTTATCGGGGCTGGCATGAGGGCCTATCTCTCTGCGAACCAGCTTAACCAGTTCCGTCTTGATCTCCTCCGAAGGCACTTCGCCCGTTCTCAACGTAATATAAGCGTAAATACCGGTTCCCTTAATGTCGTGCGGGAAGCCCACTACCGCAGCTTCGGCAACCTTGGGGTGTTTGCCCAATGCACCTTCGATCTCCGCCGTACCCAGCCGGTGACCCGATACATTAATCACGTCATCGACCCGACCGGTAATCCAGTAATAGCCATCCTCATCGCGACGGCAGCCGTCACCCGTGAAGTATTTGCCCGGGAACATCGTGAAGTAAGTCTGCACAAAGCGGTCGTGATCGCCATACAGCGTTCTCATCATCCCAGGCCACGGAAACTCGATGCACAGGTTACCGCTCACGCCGTTGCCTTCGATGAGTTTGCCGTTTTCGTCAACCAGTATAGGCTTGACACCAAAGAACGGCAGCGTCGCCGAACCCGGCTTGGTCTTAATAGCACCCGGCAGCGGAGTAATCAAAATCCCGCCCGTCTCGGTCTGCCACCAGGTATCCACGATCGGACAGTTCTTCTTACCAATTTCATTAAAATACCAGGTCCATTCCGGACTCTTGATCGTCTCACCCACAGTCCCCAGCACCTTCAAACTGGACAGATCGCACTTGTTAGGCCAGTCATTTCCCTCTTTCATCAACGCCCGCAGCGCTGTCGGTGCGGTGTAGAAAATGTTAATTTTGTGTTTTTCCACTATCTGCCAGAAACGACTGAAATCCGGGTAATTCGGCACGCCTTCGAACATCACCGAAACCGCCCGGTTGCACAGCGGACCATAAACAATGTAGCTGTGCCCGGTCACCCAGCCAATATCCGCCGTGCACCAGTAAACATCACCTTCCTGATAATCGAAAACGTACTTGTGCGTAATCGCGGCATAAACCAGATAACCGCCGGTCGTGTGCAGCACACCCTTGGGATGACCGGTCGAGCCGGACGTATAAAGAATGAACAACGGATCTTCCGCATCCATCTCTTCTGGCTCACAAGTCGTTGCCTCAGCAGCGGTAATCGCTTCCCACCACAAATCACGAGGCTCGGTCATCGGAACTTCCACGCCGGTACGTTTCACCACAATAATGTGCTCAACGCAGGGACAGTTCTTAGCTGCCTCGTCGGCATTGGTTTTCATCGGAATATTGTTCTTTGCTCCCCGAAGTGCAGTATCCTGAGTGATAAGAATCTTGCAGGAGGAATCGTTAATCCGCTCAACCAATGAATCGGGGCTGAAAGCTCCAAAAACAACATTGTGCACGGCCCCAATGCGGGAACACGCCAGCATGGCAACGGGAAGTTGCGGAATCATCTGCATGTACATGCAAACGCGGTCGCCTTTTTTGACGCCAAGCTTCTTGAGGGCGTTAGCGAACTGACATACCTGCTCAAGCAATTCTTTGTAAGTTATTTTAGAATCTTCAGTTGGGTCGTTTCCTTCCCAGATAAGGGCGGTCTGGTCGCCGTGGCCTGCTTCGATATGGCGGTCGAGGCAGTTGTAGCTGACGTTGAGTTTTCCGCCATCAAACCATTTGATATTGGCTTTGTCGAAGTCCCAATCGAGGACATTATCCCATTTTTTGGACCAGGTTACGAATTTTTCAGCCTGTTCAGCCCAGAAATCTTCCGGGTCGATGATGGACTGCTGGTACATTTGCTGGTATTTGTCCAGATCGATTAGGGTTTTGCCTTTAATGGCATCAGGAACATCGTAGGTAGGAACGGTTGAGGCTTGCTCACCTGACATAATTAGAACTCCTTATTGATACAAAAGTTACGTTAATAAATTCGTTAAATAGCTACCAAAGCCTATATAAACCGCCCCAAAAACCAAATTCAGGGGCGGGCTGTTACGGTTAGCCATAAAGTGCCTATTTAAAAGGACTTACGGGCGATCAAGTTAGACTGCTCATTATATAACGATAGGAAGGCAGGGGCAATAGAAAAATTTGATTTTGGTAAAAGTTATTCAATTTTGAGTGAAGGTTATTCAATTATGAATGAAAATAGGTTTTATACTCCAGGCCGGCGAGAAATCCCGTTTGGCAGGTTACAGGATGTGTGGTATCCAGATATGGATTGAAAATGAACGTCGAAATGGGCCGATTTTGAACGGGAAAAGGGGGCAAAAATGGACTGCCAATTTGGCAGCCGGGCGGTTGTATAGTCGATGTGGCGTATCCATTATGTGGCTGAAAATGAGGCGCGAAAATGGGGTTTTAGGTGTTAAGATAGGTAAGATGTAACGATTATAGCGTGTCAAAAGCGCGACAAAAGTGGGCCGAAAATGAGAAAAGATGAAATTTTGT
>JAFGSR010000045.1 GCA_016934515.1 Sedimentisphaerales bacterium | reverse complement strand
GCCATCTTTTCCAGTTTGGCCAGTTTTGTGCCCTTGGTACGGGGACGGCCGCGCTGCTTCTTTCGGCGTTTGGGCGGCAGATCGTACAGATTCGCATCGCGTCTGATACGCGAAATGATTGTAGTTTTCTCCAGTGGCTTTCCGGCCAGGCAGGCGTAAAAGCCGTCGCCGACCACACGAAACCGCCTTTGAGGAAACCATTCGGCCACCTCGTTGATCATCTGCTCGGCCAATTCGATCAAGGTATCGCTGTTCTTTCGATGCAACCTCATATTGATCGGCAATCCCAACGGTTCGCCGCCCCAGGGCGGTTGGATTTGCAGGGTCAACACGACGATGTTCAGTCCCCAGGCATGGACAATGTGCTTTTGTGTCGAACGCACTGCATCGCGCCAATAACCGGCACCGTTGACTTTGCGACCGCTGCGATGAAACAGAGTGTCGTCCAGAGCCAGAGTAATGATTCCGGTCCGACAAAATGTTTGTACCAGCATTCGGGCCAAAATTTGCCAGAGCCCAGCTATGTCCCATCGCGCATCCGGCAAAAAACGATGATAAGCGTCGTGGGCTCGCAAGCCCCACGGATCGGCAAACGAGATCATGCCGGTGACCGTGCGCCGCGTCGTGCACAACACCCAGCCGGTTATCAGCCGAACAAAAATGTCGGCTCCCGGGGCCGTAAAAATTGGAAAAAACTGTTGAAGAAGCTCCGTCCATGTCGAAGTAATTGTAGGCATACCTACCATGAACAGCAGAGCCAAGCAGTCGAAAGACTACCTGACCTTACAGCCCCCAGCCAAAATCAGAAAAATCGAGTTGCCATGACCGGAACATCGGGACGAGAACCGTTAGCGGAACAAATCCCGTCAAATGACTCTGCCAAAACCCCTGCCACTAGAGGCGCACAACAACGAACGAGGGCGAACTGTAATGAACAGAAGAACCCCGCTCACGATTCAAAAACCGCGATTTTAACGCGCCCGGCAGGACTCGAACCTGCAACCTTCGGATTCGAAGTCCGCGACTCTATCCAATTGAACTATGGGCGCCGAAATGCATAAGAATTCCTAACATAAGGCGTTATAAATAGAAATAATGGGCCTTTGGGCATGTTGAACACTCATGCTGTTAGAGGGAATAAATTCATAATTCGTACAACAGTATCTGATAACAAATTTTCACCACAATAACAATATTTATTTTGCCGGCAATTTTGGTAAAATAACCTACATGTCGAACCGGTTAGTCGAATTACAATTATATCATTTGCACCTGCCCTTTCGGTCGCAGTTCTCCCACGCCGCCGCCCAACGCTGCGGCACAGATACCGTCGTAGCCGCCGCCCTGCTCGCCGACGGCACCATCGGCTTTGGCGAAGGACTCCCCCGAAAATACGTAACCGGCGAAACCGTCGATTCGGTTTTATACAACATCTCCGACACTCTCACCCAAAGCTTAAAAAACCTCGAACCCAAAACCTTCCCCGACCTGCTCGATTTCGCCGACAACCTCCCCTACGAAAACGAACAGCACCAAACCATCAACGTCGCCCGCTGCTGCATCGAACTTGCCCTGCTGGACGCCTACGGCAAATACTTCAAATGCAACCTGTCCAACATCGCCGGCTGGATGGGCTACAGCGGCTTCACCCGCAGCGCCAACCTGAATAACATCCGGGTCAGCGGCGTGCTGGATAATTCCGAACCGCACAAATTACGCAAAAGGTTTCGGTTGATGCGCTGGTTCGGTTTGCACGATTTCAAACTCAAGGTCGGTTCCGAAGCCGATGAAGAAAACCTCGATTTTTTGCACGATAAACTAGAACACGACATCAATCGCGAAAAAGCCACCCTCCGCGTTGACGCCAACGGCTGCTGGGACGTGGACACCGCCATGGCCATGAGCGAAAAAATGGTCCCCATGGGAGTTTGCTGCCTCGAACAACCCCTGGCCGTTCAGGACTCCAGCCACATGCACGCCCTGGCCGATCTGTCCCAGTTGCCTTTGATGGCCGATGAGTCGCTCATTAGCCTCGACGATGCCGAATACCTCGCCGAAAACGACCTGGTGGACGACTTCAACATCCGCATCAGCAAAAACGGCGGCTTGCTGGGCGCCCTACGCATGGCCGAGCTGGCGATTAAATATTCCCGCGGCATCACTCTCGGGGCCATGGTCGGCGAATCCGCTATCCTCGCTGCGGCGGGCAAACATTTTCTCCAAATGGTCCCCGACGTCGTCTTTACCGAAATCTGCTATAGCACTTTTCTCCTGAAGGAAGATCTTTGCCAAAAAAAAATCCGCTTCGGCTACGGCGGCAAACTCTCCAATCTCTCCGAACCAGGCCTGGGCATCAAAATTAACCAGGAGCAAATCACGCATTTTCTGGCCCGACCCCCCATTAAAATTCGACTTTGCTGACTTCCGGCAAGAACACGCCTATAATAAGATATCATTTCGTGTTGAAATGTTTTTGCTAAATTTTGATTGGATTGTATGTTTCCCGATAATGAAATTATTGAATCAGGATTGTTGATTGTCACCGGCTCAACCTTGCGCGCTGAACAGGCGGACCGACCACTGGCTTACCACCTCAAAAACGTTATTGAAAAACAACTGTTAGATCAATCTCGGGATTTGCAGATTGTCGTCATCGGCGACCTGTGGTATCTAAACAGCCAGGCACTGCAAAAAATTCCCATGATCTCCGTGGGCGGACCCGGGGTAAACGCCGTTGCGGCAAATCTTTACGAAAAACTCTCCAAAACCCTCATCGTTGACGAACGTCTGGTAATTCAAATGGATCTCCACCTCCAGGACCTCCGCGCCAGCGTCTGGGGCACCAATCACGAACTCACGGTAAACGCCGTGGAACTCTTCATTGACCGGGGCCTCCTCAAAAATTTTCTCTCAGCGGTTCTGGCCCGGTGCCACGATTAATCTAACCGGGGTTCGTTGCCATCCAAAGAGGGAATAGTTGCCATCTAAAGAGGGATTCGTTGCCATCTAAAGAATTGGAACCCTTGGGAAAAATGAATTAAGTCCTCGCGGATTAAATAATCCGGGTGCTGGACTTGGGGACACTGATTTTCCTACGACAGCTCGGACACCGCGCTTTATGCCCGCCATAGTGGATCGGCACGCGTAAAGCTATACCGCACTTACACATAAAGTGAATCTTGGGTTCTTTGGGTTTCTCGTCCATGGACTCGTCAATGTCCTCATACCGCAGATTCAGCGTGGCGTGACTGGACATATCGACCGGCGGCCCCGCGAGCAACAGGTCAATATCGTTAGATTCCGGCACATTCACAGGATTGCTGCAGGACGGACAGTCCAGAGTCCCTCCACCCAAGCTGTCAGGAGCTTCCATTTCTTCCCCACAATTTGGACAATAGAACTGAATCATCGTAAATAACGACCTGAATTTTACCAATTACCGAAAAAACTAAGAACCGCCAAAGCGAATATGGCCCGTCGAGAGCTTCGAGAGCTTCGAGAGCTTCGAGAGCAGGGTACGAGTTATGATACTTTTTGGTATATCGACAAGAAAACCGATTTGAGATTAACTTCTTCTACTTAAGTATTGCTCAGTTTTTAGCAAAAATCAAGTTTGAAGTGTTTATTCCGCAAGACTTTGCCAGGCGTCAGGCAGAAAATCCAGGATATCGCCGGCGGTAACCGAGGTTTCCCCCAGCACCGCAGCAGCCAGATCACCGGCTCGGCCGTGGACGAAAACCCCCAGTATTGCAGCATCGAGCGGGATTAATGATCCAACTGGTTGCTGTCGGGCAATCAGGGCGGCGATACAGCCGGTCAGCACGTCACCGCTGCCGGCGGTAGCCATGCCGGGATTGCCGGTTTCGTTTACGTAAGTGTTTTTTCCGTCGGTAACTATGGTTCCGGCACCTTTGAGCACCACTACGGCGCCGCATCGATCAGCCAGCTTTTCCGCCTGATCGGATCGCGTCGTTGGAAGCGGTTCGCGGAAAAATGCCTGCCACAATCTGCTCATTTCGCCGGGATGAGGGGTAAGTATTGCGTTTTCAGGAATTTGCAAGTCATTGCCCCGTTTGCCGGCGGCGAGGTTGTTCAGGCCGTCGGCGTCGATGACGATGGGGTGATCACAATGGCTAAGTATTGATTCAACAACGGCTTGCAATTCATTACTTTGACCGATTCCGGGCCCCAGGGCCAGGGCGTCATTATCTTCGATTGCTTGGAGAATAACGTGAATGGCATTGCGACAGATCAGGCCGGCGTCATCCTGGGCTAGCGGTATGGTGGTGGCGCAAGGTGTTAATTGAGCGACACTTAGCTGAATTATTTCCGGCAGCGCTACCCGAACCAGACCGGCACCGGAGCGTAGAGCGGCATTAGCAGCCAGGGCCGGTGCACCAATCATGCCGCGGGAACCGCCGATGATGAGGAGTTTACCGAAATGTCCTTTGTGAGCGTCATCCGGTCGGGGCCCCAGGGTGGGAATGGTTTTAATTTCTTTTGCCATAGTGCTTTATCGTTTCAAAAAATCAGTAATCCTTTTTTGGTTCTGCCAGGCGATTAATCATGGCGGCGATGGCGCCGGCGGCGAAGCCGTTGTCGATATTTACAACGCAAACTCCTGCAGCGCAGGAATTTAGCATGGTGAGCAGCGGGGCGATACCGCCAAAGCTGGTGCCGTAGCCGACTGAGGTAGGCACAGCGATGACGGGTTTATCGACCAGACCGCCGACAACAGAGGCCAGAGCCCCTTCCATGCCGGCGACGACAATGACGACGTTGGCGGATTGGAGGGTTTCGCAGCGGGCGAGCAGGCGGTGCAGGCCGGCGACGCCGACGTCGTAAACTGTTTTGACAGATTGGTTTAGCAGTTCGGCGGTAACGCGGGCTTCTTCGGCGACCGGGATGTCGCTGGTACCGGCGGAAACCAGGGTGATGTGGCCCTGGGAGGGTTGGAAGGGCTGCTGACGCAGAGTGACGGCGCGGGCGACGGATTCGTATTTTGCCTGGGGGAATTTGGCGGCGATGGCGTCGTAAATTCTTTGATCAGCACGAGTTGCAAGAACATTGGAGCCTTTGTCGGCCAGGGAGGCAAAGATTTTGACGATTTGGTCGGTGGTTTTGCCGGGGCAGTAGATGGCTTCGCCCATGCCGCAACGTAAATGCCGGTGGTGATCGACGTTAGCGAAATCCAGGGACTCAAAAGGCAGATGTTTAAGGTGGTCCAGAGCCTGATCGATGGTGATCTTACTGCTCTGGATTTTTTCGAGAAGTTGTCGTAAGGATTCGGTATTCAATTAAATGGTTCCTGTCGAGATTAGATAAATCTGCATTAACACTATACTTATATAATAGCAGCTCCCGGGGCGGCAAGCAGTAATTTTTCGGTAAGTTTTTGAGGTCCAGGTGTCAGGTGTTTGGTGTTAGGTTTTAGGTTTTAGTGATGAGAGAAATAGTGGAGATCGGGGGATTATATTACGCCAAAAATCAATTCATTTAACGATACACCATATCCAATAATGGGCTAAAAATGGACGCCTAAATGGGCCGAAAACAAGGCGCTAGAAGTGGGCCAAAAGTGAGAAAAGATGAAATTCAGTCAAAAAATAGGGGTAAAAGTTGGGTGGTTTTGGGGTGATTTTTGAAGAAAATTGGGGTAAATTTTTTGGTTTTTTGCAGAAAGTAGCGAGTTTTGAAAATGGCTTGTCGCGCTTTTGGCCCAGCGCTTTTGCCACAGAATATTTACATAAACCTTTATTTAGTCACGAATTAACTTAGGGCGGTCAAGCCGCAAACAAGATGAAACCGCCGATGCACGCAGATCCGACTCCGCTTAAGCTTCGCCGCGACAAGTTAAACGCGAATTTTAGAAGAAATCCTGAAGGATGAAGCCTGAATCCTGAAGGATAAGAATAGCCACAAAAATCACAAAAATCACAAAAATATATTAATTTGCAGGTAAGTTTGTCTGTGCCAAAAATCAATATAAGCTATTGATAAAACGCAACTTATAGTAAGGCAAAATAAAAATCACGCATAAAAAACAAAGAATTACAAGATAGTATTACGAATATATAGCCACGAAAAGGCACCTGCCGCGACGGGCGCTGCACGGCGGGCAAAAAACACAAAAGAATTTTTGCCACAGCCCTGCTACGCCAACCTGCCGCGACTAGCGCGAGCACGGCGGAAGCGCTTCGCCACGGCGAGAGTTCACCGAGGATTCAAAGAATTTTAAGGATCAACTCGGAAAAAGTTGGTTGTTTTGATCGGTGTCTATCTGAATAAATATTATTTTTGACAGGATAACAGGATGTTCAG
>JAFGSR010000044.1 GCA_016934515.1 Sedimentisphaerales bacterium | reverse complement strand
GTAACAAGATAACAACCTATACAATAGTTATCGGACGGGCAGTGGTGAACTCTTCAGTCACAAAAAATTTAGATGCGGTGGCCCTGTATTTTCCCCCTCCCCCCACAACCTTATAATCCCCGTCAAAATGCGCTAAAAAACCAGCCATCAGCCTTTAAGCCCTGAAAATCCATTCTTTATAGAGCGAAAAGATTGTGCCATAGCTAAAAACCCTTCTCCTCCAAACCAATCTCACTTCGAATCTGATTGTCCTTACTGATTGCCCGATCAAATTGCCTCTCCGGCGGACGCTTCACCTCCCCATTGACAAACAAAATATTCCGCCGTCCCTTGTGCCACGGCCCGATATCATACGCCACAACCATCTCCTTCGGCACCTCCTCGTAAAGATCGCTCCCCCGGTACACATAAGAACTTTTCCCGATCGGCACCGACCCCGCCGAACAAACCAGATCCCACGCCGTTATCGCCTCTGCCTCCACCAACTCCTCCAGCCTGGCCGGATACCTCCCCCCGTTCGCCTGGGCATACACCCGGATCGCCCCAAATATCTTCCTCAACGATTCATCACAATGCGCCATTAACAACCTACTCGTAATGCAAAATTTATTTAACCTTCAGGCTTCATCCTTCAGGCTTCAAGCTTTCTTTTCTCCTTGCCGCTTCCGAGAAAAAAAATCCTGCAAAATCAATCGGCAAGGCTCCTCCATAAATCCCGCCACCACCTCCAACCGGTGATTCAGCCGCTCATCTTCAACAATATTATAAAGCGTCTCACACGCCCCCGCTTTCGGATCCGTCGGCCCATATACCAACCGATCCAACCGCCCCAGCACCAGCGCCCCGGCACACATCGGACAAGGCTCCAGCGTCACATACATCGTGCAACCTTCCAGCCGCCAGTCACCCAAAAACGCCGCTGCCTGCGTCAACGCGATCATCTCCGCGTGTGCCGTCGGATCCTTCAGTGTCTCCCGCTGATTGTGCGCCCGTCCAATCACTCGGCCATCGTGCACCACCACCGCCCCAATTGGCACCTCATTCTCCTCAAACGCCGCCTGGGCCTCCTTCAAAGCCTCCACCATAAACTGCCCGTCCAGCTTTTCCTGATCTAACTCGTTCAAAAAACTCATAACCACTCTCAACTTGCCCCTCATAAACTCATGAAAATCAATACCTTACAAAACCCATCGCCAAACCCCCGCTATCCTACCATCCCCCACCAAACTAGCCGTAACACCCCGCCAAGTCAAGCCATTCACTTCGCCACCGCCTTTTTAAAAAATGAGTGTCAATATGTTGTCACTGCCTCCCTCCCATCCTTTGCTAACATTTGCCAAACAGACGATAATTAACCAAGAGTTGGTTCTGGGGGACAATCGAAGTAGTGGTGCAAAAATATCATGGTCGGGTTAGTTGTATTAATTTTCGGCAGTTTCTTAATCTCGCATTTTTCCGCAGAAATCTCGCTTTTCAAATCCGCAATTAATTTTCTCCCAATTCTACAGCTTCCATTACAGCAAGCCTTTACAGGCGTTTCGTGAGGTTGCCTGTCGGGGGGCAGGCAACCCACAAACTTTAACACTCATCACCGCTCGGTTGTTCAACTCACCACCGTTTCCCTAAAAAAAACTACATACTCCGCATTGTCGAGACTCACACGCAATTTATCCCGCCTCACAATCTCCGCCCCCAAAATCACTCTTTTTAAACAAATAATCCACCTCCGCAAATTTTTTAAATAAAAATGGCAATATCTTGAATCCCATATCGTTATACATGTTTGGAATCTATCTGTGCATTTTTGTACCAAATTTGCGAAAGGAGTAACTCATGTCCAGAAAATTATCATTTTTAACACTATCTATGTTCCTGGCTTTAGGTTTTGCATTCTGCTGGGCTCAGAACAATCCTGACCAACAGCCCAACCGGCAGCGTGGGCCCGCGGGACCCTCTTTCACCGGCCTGATTGAACAACTCGAAGACGCCTACAAAGCTAACGACCGAGATGCCCTGGGAAAAGCCATCGAACAATTAAAACAGACTCGTTCCCGTCGCGGCCGCGGCATGGGACCGGAGCAGAATCGCCCACCACGCCCCGCCGGTGATAACCAGCCGCCGCAAACAAAATCCCCTCTTCCCATAGACGATGCCGAGAAAAAAATTCTTACCGTTCTCAATGATATGAAAAATGACCCCAACCAGCGTTTTGCCAACATTTCCTTCGATGACGGACGGCTCCTCCGCCAACTTACCGAAGCAACTGACGCCAAACGTGTCGTCGAACTGGGTACCTCAACCGGCTATTCCGGCATTTGGTTTGCCATGGCTCTCAAAAAAACCGGCGGAAAATTATTAACCCATGAAATCGATCCCGACAGAGCAAAAAAAGCTCGGAACAACTTCAACCGAAGTGGCCTCGGCGATGTCGTCACCATCATAGAAGGCGACGCCCACGAAACCGTTAAACAGCACAAAGATCCCATCGACATCATATTCCTGGACGCCGACAAACAAGGTTACATCGATTATCTCAACAAACTGCTTCCCCTCGTCCGACCGGGCGGCTTGATTATTGCCCACAATATGCGTTACCCCAGGGCCGACCCTGATTTCGTCAAAGCTATAACCAATAATCCAAAACTGGACACCACCTATGTATTAATGGAAGGTGCCGGAATGAGCATAACCCTGAAAAAACGGTAGCCTCATTTTAATATACGTCAGCCTATCAAAAATTATCACCTATTAAGAGAGGTGGCTTCAATACCGCCTCTTTTAATAATCTGGTTTTCCGATTTCTTGCCCAGCCGCAATCGCAATAAGCCACCATGAAAACACAACCCAAACGTCAACTTTCCATCTTCGACTCCATTTGTATCATCGTTGGCATCATCATCGGCGCCGGCATCTACGAAACCGCCCCTACCGTCGCTGCCTGCATGAAAACCCCCACCCTAGCTCTCGCCATCTGGGGCTTTGGCGGCTTGATCGCCCTGGCTGGCGCTTTATGTTACAGCGAATTGGCCACTGCTTATCCTTATCAAGGCGGCGATTACGTCTATCTCACTCGAGCTTATGGCAAACCCGTCGGTTTTTTATTCGGCTTCTCTCAGTTAGCCGTCGTTCGCCCCGGCGACATCACCTTAATGGCTTTCATCTTCGGCCGCTACGCTCAACAACTTTACCAATTAAAACACGGAACCATCCTTTACACTGCCGTCTCGATAATCGCCCTGACCTTCATCAACATCCTCGGTGTTCGCCAGGGAAAGTGGACCCAGAACATTCTTACCGTCGTCAAAACCCTGGCCCTGGCCGCCATAATCGCCGTTGGTTTATTCGCCAAAGCTCCTCCCGCCGCCCTCGCCGAAACTGCCTCTACTCCCACGCTCGACAACTTCAAACTGGCCCTCATCCTGGTCATGTTCACCTTTGGCGGCTGGAACGAAATGGCTTACGTCGCCGCCGAAATCAAAAATCCCAAACGAAACATCTTCCGCGCTCTCGCCACCGGCACCGTCGCCGTCACCGTGCTTTACGTGCTCGTCAACTTCTCTTTCCTTCACGCCCTGGGCTTACCCGCCGCTTCCGGCTCCCAAGCTGTCGCCGTTGACACCATCGCCACCGCCTTGCCCCACCTGGCCGGCCGGGCATTCGCTGTCATCATCTGCATCTCCGCACTCGGCGCCATTAACGGCCTGATCTTCACCGGCGCCCGAATCTCCTATGCACTCGGCTCCGAACACCGCCTCTTCGCCTGGCTCGGCGTCTGGAACAACAAACGCGGCGTCCCCATCTACTCCCTCGTCATCCAGGCCCTCGTCGCTCTGCTCATCGTGTTCTGCGCCGGATCATTCGTTGACACCATCATCTACAGCGCCCCCGTCGTCTGGATTTTCTTCCTGCTCACCGGCATCTCCACATGCCTGCTCCGTCGCAAAGAACCCCACACCGAACGACCTTTCAAACTCCCCTTCTTCCCCCTGCCCGTCCTGATTTTCTGCCTCACCAGCACTTTCATGCTTTACAGTTGCGTCACCTTCGCCTGGAGCCAGAAACCAAATTCACTTTTCATCCTCGCCGCCGTCATGCTCATCGGCGTAATACTATGCTTCGTCGATCGCTCCATAAATTCCCCTGCGCCACCAGCACCAACTTCGCCTCCACCCCTTCCGGCACCGACTCAAAATTATAACACGTCCTCAAACCGGCCCATCGAATAAGTACCAGGCTCCGCCAACTCACCCAGCACCCCCTCCAGATACTCTTTGCCCTGCTCACTGCCGGAAATCTCCTGCATCGTCTCTTCGCCGGCTAGCCGCTGAATTTCATATATGAACAATTCATCATGAAATTTCCGCGATGTGCTTTCCGCCTGCAGCTGACCGAATATCGTACAAAAACAAAGAAATACCAATAGCAAACGTTTTTCTGATGTTAAGCACATGCTACTCCATTTGACATATTCATTACGATTAAAATATAAGGGTATATTCTCGAAAACCAGGCTTGATTAATGGGGAACATTACGCTAACTTCATACTGATTCAATTAAGTTTTAATCGTATGAATGGGACATGTCAGTTTACAATGATAATTATTGCGGAGTAATCAAATGTCTGAGCAATGCAAGGAAGTTACAAAAAATACGAATGTTGTAATACTGGTGGCGCTGTTTACACTTTGGCTAACGAGTAGCACACCGGGGGAAGTTAAAAACGAGTCGATAACGGCCCAAAATACCAACCAAAATCTTCCGCCGGTACGAGCCGTAACGCACGGTCCCAAACAGCACTGGTTTGCTTATTACGACAAACTGCAGTTCGATCCCACCGGTCGTTATTTGCTGGGTATGGAAGTCGATTTCAACGGCCGAAGCCCCCGACCCGACGACATAATTAAAATCGGTATGGTTGATTTAAAAGATAATGATCGCTGGATCGAATTGGGCCAATCCCGGGCCTGGGGATGGCAACAAGGCTGCATGTTGCAATGGCTGCCCGGTTCGAAAACTGAAATCTTATGGAATGATCGTGAAGGTGATAAATTTGTCTGCCGGATAATGGACATTTCTTCTCATAAGCTACGGACCGTAGATTTTCCGGTTTACAGCCTAAGCCCAAACGGAAGAACAGCAGTTTCCACGGATTTCCGGAGAATTCAGGATATGCGGCCGGGGTACGGTTATGCCGGTCTTGCTGATCCATATAGTGATATGTTGGCGCCGGCAAATTCCGGAATCTGGAAGGTCGATCTGAAAACCGGCGAGTATGAAATAATTATTTCGATAGAACAAATCGCCCAAATTCCTTTTCATGGTGAGGTTTTGGCAAATGCAAAGCATTATTTTAATCATTTGCTGTTCAATCCCGATGGGAAACGTTTTATTTTTTTGAATCGCTGGCGAACCGGCAAAGGTCTCTGGAAGACTCGGATGCTCACCGCCAAACCGGATGGCACGGATATTCGGGTGGTTGATGATAACGGCATGACTTCACATTTCATCTGGAGAGACCCATCTCACATCCTGGCCTGGTCCCGCCAAAAAATAAATGATCGTATCACCGATGGTTTCTATTTATTTGAAGACGGCACCAAAAATGCCCAAATTGTCGGCCAGGGAATTATGACTGCCGATGGCCACTGTTCCTATCTCCCCGGCAACAAATGGATTCTCTGTGATACTTACCCGGACAAACAACGCAAGCAGCACCCATATCTCTATCACATTCAAACTCAACGAAGATTACCATTAGGACATTTTTTTCTGCCGGAGGAATTTAACGGCGAATGGCGCATTGATTCCCATCCCCGCTTCAGCCCCGATGGAACCAAAGTGGTGATCGACTCCGCACATGGCGGCGAAGGACGCCAGATGTATATGATTGATATCAGCGAAATAGTAGATAAGAAAAAATCATCATCGTCGAGGGTAAATGGTAAAGAATTGTCAAGGTCCTTCGAACTCAGATATTTTACCAATGACCCCACAGCAAATGGGGAAACAGATTTTAAGGGACAAAACGAGGTTTTAACCACTGACCAACGTGTCGAATTTCTACGCAAATATGGCGAATATGCGAAAGATTTCTTTCGTGATCCGCAACTGAACTCAATAGCAGCTACGGACAATGAAGTTTCTGCTTTTCTAACAGAGTTAAAACCCCAGCCCAAACCGTCGATTCGTACTAGATTTTCTCCGAAAAACTGGAAGTGGTTAGGTTACAAACCAGGGCAACATCAACAGAAAAAAAAAAGCCTGAACAACTGGAAAAATATTCGCGGAGTAAAAGTTCATGACGGGGTCCTGCTCCTTGAAGACCAGAATACGCAAATCACCAAATCGCTGGAGCCGCTAACCTGGCGTTTCTCCGTACAAGTCAGAACGAAATTTGTTAAGACTGATTCCAAATTTACTTTAACGCTGGGCCAAGGTGATAAAAATGCAATTACCGTAGGATTCGATGAAACCGGCAGATGCTTTTACCAAACAGCAGGTCAACTGGTCCGGAAAGAAACTTACCAACCGGAAAATTGGTATTCACTTAAAATCGAAGGTGATTTGACCACCGGTTGTTATAACCTCTATGTGGACGATGTACTTATTGCTGATTTCGTCCAGATGTCTGAAAAGGTCGGGCAAATCGACGGTTATTCAATTACCGGCAGTCAGGGCCTGGCATTAGATGACTTATGGCTCATCAGTTTCGCCAAACATGATGACATCGAAATCCCCTATATTGTCGTACCCGTTATCAACGAAGATTTTGAACCAAAGCCCAATATCGACAACTGGTTCAAACCGGAATATGACGACCGCAACTGGAAAAAAGTCACATTACCTCATGCCCATGGAGGAGTGTTTTACGCCGGGGAGGATTCCTATTTCCGCCAGACTTTCGAGGTGGGTGATTTTACCCGGGCCGAACTCAATATTGAAACACTCGATCCTTCCGGTGCAATCTGGATCAACGGCCGGGCCGCGGAAGTCTCGCATAACCGCCATCCCGTCAAGGTGGATGTCACCAGATTTCTGATACCAAACGCAACTAATCTGATTGCCGTAAAAGTCGATAATTTTGAATCAATCGATCTGGCCCACCATTCTCCAAAGGACCCCTTCCTGGGTTGGTTCATGGGACGCGTGTCACTGGATTTAACTTCAGCCGCTTATATTGATGATGTGTTCATCTCTGCCCGCGATACTGCCAATCCCGCCACAGTTCGAAATAAAATATTGTTGAAAAACAAGGATGTTATGGGGCATTTCGTGGGAACTCTGGCAATAAATTATTATCCCTGGTTCCCAAACGAATCCGATGCCCCGGTAGCCACCGCTGAATTCCCCATCAGGATTCGACCTTCTTTTGAGCAGTTGATCGATGAAAACATTGAAGTAAAAAATCCGGCCTTGTGGACTTTTGATAATCCCAACCTTTACAAGGTGGAGGTCATTCTCAAGGATAAACAGGGCCATGCAATTGACGATTACGTCGTTACCACTGGCTTACGCACCGTCAGCCAGGAGGGTGGAACTTTTCGCATTAACGGCAAACCCGAAATGCTTAACGGCGTCCAAATCATTGGATTTCGCATGCCGCCGGATAAACTCACCATGTGGAATCGTTGTGCCCCTAAAGAGTGGCTGGTAAGAGAATTACTCATGGCTCGAAAAATGAATAGCAATTTGTTTCGGGTGCATGTTCATGCCCAGGAAAACCATTCTGACGGCATCAACGATCCCCGCATCGCCGAAATGGCTGATCAGTTAGGCATCATGTGCATTTGGTTGACCCCCGCCTGGATTCGAGAAGGACATGTTACCAATATCGATTTCGCTGGATTTCCCAAATACATCCGGCAGGTATATAATCACCCCAGTATCGTGCTTTGGGAAGCCAGCAACCATCCAAACCGGATAAAACATTACGACCATTCCGAAACCGATCTGTTTTACTCTATGGTTTACAATACCATTTACCCCATTGACCAAAGCCGCTTGATCGCAGCTACCACTCACCAGCATCATATCCACATCAAAAATGATCAAGGCACCAAAGATTATAAAGGCAAGCCCTATCAAGCGGTTCCGGAATATACTGCACCCATGGTAACCCGCGGTAACCAGGATTCGTTTACCGGTTATGGTAAAGAGTGGAGCGTATTGAGAAAGCTGCCCGGTGAATATGAAATAGATTACCTCAACAGTAAAGACCGCGCCTATTTCAATTTCGAACACGAAGAATCCATCGGTCAGCCAAACTGGTCACTCTGCAAAGGCAAACCCTGGTATCTCTTACAATCCTATGAGTGGGGTTACGATGATGGCTCCATCGGCAGAAAACTGCAAACCGATGAATGGCTCGAAAGTCAAGCCTGGCAGGCCTTCAGTGCCTGGGAGTCCATGAAAAAGCAACGAATGATCGGCTATGACGGGTTTTCCTGGTGCTGCCTGCACGGCGGAGCAAATATGGGCACCTACAAAAAGCCTCTTATTGACTGTCTGGGTCACGCCAAATTAGCTTTCTACACTAACAAAATGTTATTCCAGCGCGTCGTCGCCGGCAGTGCTGACGTCGATGTAGTTTATGGCCCGGAGGATCAAGTCAACCCCATGATCATGAATCTTGATGATGCCAAAACCGTTGATCTCGAAATTACCATTTACGATGAAACTCGCACCGTCGTGGACAAAAGGGTGTATAATTCAGTCAACTTGCCCATGGGCAGAACCGTTACAACCTTACCTGCCTACAAACCTCCCCTCAAAGCAAAAGGTCACTACATCATCGAATACAAAGTTCGTGAAAGTTCAATTAAAACACCTTGAAAAATGGAGAATTCCTCACTGGGTAAGCGAAAATTCACGCCAACTGGGCTTTGCAACTTAATCTAACAATCCCGCTTTATAAACAACCGAAACCTCCGGTTTCACAGTTTCTCTTTGGCTGATTTCTTCTCCTTAATCTCCTCTCGGCCCTTACCCGCCCTTAAGATTGCCATCTACTGCACCCCCTAAATGCTTGTAATATCAACACTTATAACCTAAATCGAATAACCGCTTGTTTCGTTATCAAAATTAGTGTACAATAGCGAAATATAAGTCTTGTTAGTTCCGAGGCAGAGGCAGGAGATTACTTTTCTACAGGACATACCCCTAGGGTATGGTCGTTCGACTTTCCAATTTCTTAATGTCTCTTGTTTTTGATCTTTAAGCAATTAACAAGGTATATACGTCAAAAACTAAGTGGTCTGGGAAATGTTACGAGTACTTTTCAAATCAAGGAGAATGGCAATGAATAAAAAACAGAGAACAATGTACGTCTGTATGCTGGGAATCATGCTAATCATCATAGGAATCAGTCAGGCAGCGCCGACGGGAACGGCGTTTACCTATCAGGGTCGGCTCACGGAGGGGGGCAATCCGGGGAATACGCCGTATGATTTCAGGTTCCGCTTATACGATGCGCTGGCCGGCGGCAGCCAAGTCAACTCCACTCTCACAAAACTCAACGTTCCCGTAAACGATGGGTATTTCGCGGTGGAACTCGACTTCTCCAGTGTGTTTCTGGGAGATGCGACATGGTTGGAAATCGATGTTGCGCCACAGGGCAGTGGCACCTATACAACGTTGACTCCCCGCCAGGAACTTACGCCGACACCCTACGCTATCAATGCCGACACTCTCGACGGCTTGGACGCCGATGATTTCTTCGACGCCGATTCTGATCACGGTCGTTTAGGAGTGGCTGCTACCTTATACGAGGGCACCAACAGCCTTTCCAGCAAATACGTCAATGAAACCGGCGATGTCATGGAAAGCTCCACAGCCGGACCGGTGCTCACCGTCAATAATACCGGTAGCGGTGCCGGCATGAGTGTTACGACCGATGGTGCCGAAACTATGGCGATCTATGGACGCTCAAATAACTCCGGTAACTACTGCAATTACGGTGGGTACTTTATGTCCGACGGCAATTACGGAAAGGCCTTGTACGGAACCACCTCGGGTGAATACGGTACCGCGGTGCATGGCTATGCCTCCGACAGCGGCGCCTACACTACCTACGGAGGGTATTTTAAAGCCCAGTCAACCCTTGGCCGTGGTGTTTATGCTGAAGCCAGTGGCACCGATGGCAGAGGTGTATATGCTAAAGCTACCAATACCGCCAGCAACACAAATTTCGGCGGTTATTTTCAATGCGATGGCCAAAGCGGCACCGCTGTTTACGGCTTAGCTACCGGCGATCAGGGCCATGCCGTTGAAGGTCTCGCTGATGATACCGGCAGCCTCCTGAACGTGGGCGGTTATTTCCAGGCCAGGGGCCAATACGGCTGGGGCGTCTATGGAAATGCCACCGGAAGCAATGGTACAGGCGTATATGGAAAAGTCTCCGGCTCCTCCGGTATCGCCGGGCGTTTCCAGGTAGATAACAGCTCTTCAAGCCTGACCGTAGCCCTCGCCGCCGAAAGCAACGGACCGGGGCATACCCTCGAAGCAGTGTGTACCAAAGCGGGCAGCGTGCCTCGAGTAGTCAATTTCGAACGAACTGAGATTGTTGCTTACGGTAACGATATGCTGCAGATTAAAATTGCTGATTCCTCCGATGATGGATGTCAATTCATCGAATGTGAACGGGGAGGTGATGTTAAATTTCGGGTTAATGGCGATGGGAATGTCACTGCCGATGGCATCTTCACGCCGGGCGGGGCCGACTTTGCCGAAATGATAAAGGTCAGCGACGCTGCTACCGCAGCAGAACCCGGCGATCTAATGGTGATTGATCCACAAAACAATCGTTCAGTCGCCAAATCTGCCAAGCCCCGCTCCACTCTGGTTGCCGGCGTGTTCAGTACCAAGCCCGGCTTTCTGGGTTCAAAACAGTCATGGGACAAACCCGTCTCTACCCAAACCGAATCGGACTCTCCCTACAGCACCGACGAAAACGGGGCCTACTCCATCAGTGAATATTCACAGCATTATAACGAAATTCCTCTGGCTCTCGTCGGCATCGTGCCCTGCAAGGTCTCCGCAGAAAACGGACCCGTCCTCCCCGGTGATTTGCTGGTCACTTCCTCCACACCCGGACATGCCATGCGCGATAACAATCCCAAACCCGGTACTATTGTCGGAAAAGCCTTAGGATCGCTTTCTGCCGGAACCGGGGTGATCGAAATTCTTGTCACTCTGCAATAGTCTTGTTTACAAACCCAAATTAAAATTTTTACTCTTTTGCCATTTGCAATAAATAGTTACAATTTCTTAAACTTTTTATATAAGGAGAAAATTATGAATGGGATTATGAAAATCATGTTGGTTTCTATGATGGTACTCTTCCTGAGCGAGATAGGTATCATTAATGCGGCGCCGATGGGTACGGCGTTTACGTATCAGGGGCGGTTGACGGACGCGGGATCTCCGGCAACAGCAAGCTATGATTTTAGGTTTCGCTTATACGATGCGTTAACTGCCGGCACTCAGGTCGGGTCCACCATTACGGAATTAGGCGTTCCCGCAAACGAAGGGTATTTTAAGGTGGAACTGGACTTCGGTAACGTATTTCGAGGCGATGCGACCTGGCTGGAAATCGATGTCGCACCGCAAGGCAGCGGCACTTATACAACGTTGAAGCCGCGGCAGGAAGTAACTCCGACGCCTTATGCAATGTATGCAGACATGGCCGATTCAGTGGCCGGCGGAATCGGAATCGACGGTAGCGGCACAGCCAATTACATCCCCAAATTCCTGGATAATAATACCCTGGAAAATTCGGTTATCTATCAAAACGGCACTAACATTGGCATTGGCTCCACCGGCACGGCGGCCAGATTATACGTCGATGGCGATATTATGCTGGACTACACCGACGCTTACCGTATCAGTATGTATTCAGGATTGGGCTGGAACAGCTCTCCAGGGAGAATTACGATCGGTTCGTCCAGCAGTACGGTAGGACTGGAATTATACGCTGGTTCAACCGATCCCCGAATGATTATTGATGAAGCCACCGGATATATTGGGATCGATAATCCTACCCCGAACGCAAAACTTCATGCCTATTCGGACACCACCACCGCTGCGATTAAAGGAGAAAACAGCGAAGGAAACATTGGCTATTTAGCAAATCAACTCGCCGGTGTATATGGCACCAGCATCGACGGCTACGGCGTTCGCGGCTACAGCACTAATGATTGGGGCATGTTTGGCTCAGTACCATTCGGCAGCACACAAGCCGGCGTCGTCGGTGCCATCACACTCGGCAACGGCGCTATCCAATGGGTTCCCGGGAGCGGCGTGTGCGGCTCCTCCGAGGACGGCTACGGCGTCTCCGGACGCGTGGACGGTGGCAAGGCAATCTACGGCACCCATGACGACACCGGTAACTTCGGCTATCTCGCCACCCCGACCGAAGGCGCTTACGGCGAGCACGACGCCACCGGAAACTTCGGGCAACTCGGCACGGCGAACGCCGGTGTCTATGGCGAAACCTCCAATTCCGGCAGCTATGGCGTAAGCGGTATCAATTCTTCGACATCGTCGAATGATACTCCCGGAGTATATGGTCAGCACGATGCCATTGATTACTATGGCATCGGTGTTCAGGGACAGGGCGGGTATATAGGAGTCGAGGGGCGGGTATCTCCTACGGGTTCCAATATTTACTATGGTGTTTGTGGTTATGTCAACGGCGGTTCTGGTACCAATTATGGTGTGTACGGCTCTGCCACCGGCGGAACGACCAACTATGCCGGTTATTTTGCTGGTCCGCTTAAGGTCTCAACGGCTTCGGGCGATACCGCAGTACAATTACCGGGTAGTTCTATCTCTGCATCTGAGATTCTCGACGAACCCGGTATCACCCGGGGACGAAACTCGAGTACTGTTACCATCAGTACTACCGGAGTAACCAATATAACTTCCAGTACCATAACCATACCGGCGGCAGGATATATCGTCGCCCGCGCGCATAGCTTTGGTGCAATATACGGAACGTCTATAGGAAACATCATTACCGGCATAGAAACTGCCTCCACAACGTCACCGACCTCCGGCGAATATGTTTGTTTCGGTTCAAACAATGAATCGGTCGGTGCAACCAGTAAATATCGATGGGGCACTATGGCACCGGAACGGGTTTTCTACGTAGCTTCCCCCGGAACGCATACCTACTACTACAATGCCACACGAGGCTATACCGACGGAACCGCCACGGTTTCGAATTCTAAATTGGTATTGACCTATTTCCCCACTTCCTATGGCACGGTAACCACGGCGGTTTCGGGACAGGAAAGTACACAATTTGAGAATGTAATAGAGGAAACCATCACCTCGGATAACGCTGCCGGTACCGAACCAGCCGTGGAAACGGTTTATACCGTGGACCTGCGTGAGCTGGAACTCAAAGCCGCCTACGCCCGCGCTGAGGCCGAACGCGCCGAAAAAGAATTACTCGAAGCACAACTGAAAGAAAAAGATCAAAAACCAAACTAAATAATATAATAGTCCGCATGCTCCGGCTTTAACCGAGCCGGAGCATGTTATGATCATTCGGGAGAATAATTATGAAAACGAAACTACCAAAAAAATTCTTGTTTATGGCTTTGCTGGGTGCGATTTTCTGCCTGACCCCCTCTGTCCGGGGCCAGACTTATGAAATCGATTGGTACACCGTCGATGGCGGAGGCGGACTTTCCTCCGGTGGCACCTTCACCCTCGAAGGCACCATCGGTCAGCCCGATGCCGGAACCATCTCCGGCAGCGATTACGTCCTCGCCGGCGGTTTCTGGTCCGGCTGGACCCCCTGCTGGGTCGATCTGCCCGACTTGGCCGCGTTCCTGAGCGAGTGGCTTTTAGTGGAATCCGAGGTAGGCTATCAACTCGATGCCGACTTAAACGACGACGGCGAAGTAAACCTTATTGATTACAGCACCTTCTCCTGTTACTGGCTGCAATACTGCCCCGACACCTGGCCAAACTGGTAGTGTTTTAGCCTCTTACAAATGAAATCTTGCGCAAAATAGCAAAGAAAATTCCACTTATACCGCCGGTTCCGTTTTGAAAGCTTGTCCTCGACCTGATCGGGGATTTGAATTTCGGTAATTCGATATTGTTTAGGATTTCGGATTTAGTCCTTAGGATTTCCAGTTTATCTGGGTTTGGGAGTTACTATGTTTAATCGGCGTGAATTCATGCGTATGGCTATGGCGGCAGGGGTTGGTTCTTTTTTGCCCGGTTGTTTCAATGGTCACTTTGGTAAGACTCGACGGAAGCCTAATATTCTGATTATTGTTACCGACGACCAGGGGTACGCGGATTTGAGTGCTTTTTCACATCGGGCCGCTGATATTCATACCCCAAATATGGACCGCATCGCTAATGAAGGCGTGTTGTGCAGTCAGGCTTATGTCTCGGCACCGGTGTGCAGTCCTTCGCGGGCGGGGTGGAATACGGGTAAATATCAGCAACGCTGGGACACCTCAGCCGGTTGGAATCCGGGACTGCCGGATAATGTCAAAACCCTGGCCGAATATCTCAGGCAGGCCGGATATGCTACCGGCAAAATCGGCAAAAATGATTACGGCACTTCATATCATCGGATGGATGTGCGGGAATATCCACTGAATCATGGTTATGATGAATTTCTGGGGTTTTCGGCGCATGCTCACGATTTCTTCTTGATGTCGGAAGATATCGAAAAACGCACGCCGGACCCGCATGGTACCAGTGCGGTGCTCGGACCTTTGTTTCATAACCGAACCCGCAAGAGCATCGAAGATGGTTATACCACCGAAGTGTTCACCGATGCCGCCGTCGATTTCATGGACCGACATAAGGCTGAACCGTTCCTGCTAACGGTAACTTATAATTCACTGCACCACCTGATCCATGAAGTACCGGATAAATACCTGAAAAAACACGGCGTAGCCAAAATCCCAAATTATGAACCGGAAACGATGGGCAAATACGATAGCTATTATACCAAATATCGCAAAATCGGGCCGATCAACGATGCTGACATGCGCAAATATTATCTGGCCAACCTGAACTGTCTGGATGACAATATCGGGCGGATTCTGGATAAGCTCGCTGAACTGAAACTCGAAGAAGACACGCTCATCATTTATTTTTCCGATAACGGCGGCTCGCCAATGACCGGCGCTGATAATCGGCCTTTGCGCGGCTCGAAATATATCATGTTTGAGGGCGGGATCCGGGTGCCGTTTATGGTAAAGTGGAAAGGACAACTAACCGCCGGCCAAAAATATCCATATCGGCTATCTTCGCTGGACATCGTACCCACCTGCCTGGACGTTTGCGGAACGCAGGCGGGTGAGAAATTTGACGGGAAAAGTTTCTGGTCGGCACTGAAGTCGAACACCCCTGCGCCAACGGAAAATCGAACCTTGTTCTGGCAATTCAAAAAGCACTGGGCGGTACGTAAGGGTGATTTCAAACTGGTTAAGACTAATGATGAAGCCGCATCTTTTAAGAAATTACAAATTACCGATCGCTATTTACCGGGGCCGAAAGCTCCCCGCGACCGGCCCATGCTGTTTAACTTACGCAACGATCCCGCCGAACAACATGATATTTACCTCGAACAGCCCAAAAAAGCCAAAGAACTGGAACATCTTTTCACCACCTGGCAAACAGAAATGAAACCTAAGCAATAGATAGAATTCTAACGTGGACAACTTTGTTACCCACGCGGTCTTCTAAAATTCAACATTGCTTTACTGTGCTCCAGTAGGACGGGTAACTTTGTTACCCACGCGGTCTCTCTCCACACCTCCGCCCCCTCACCGGCTTCCTGAACTTCCCCCCCCCAACGCGGCTCCTAAAAAATCTTCTTAACCATCCTGCTAAATCCTGACTTTGTGATTGAGGCAATTTGCCTTACAGCCAATTAAATTATCTTTACGGATAGGTCAATTTACTTTATTATTGGTTATCATCGCAAAAAGTTGGTTAAAAAAGGAATTTTTTAGGCAGGATCAAAACAACCAACTTTTTCCGAGTTGAACCATAAATACTAAAGGAGCATGATAAGCATGAAATCAAAACCAAAAATACTCTGCTCTAGCTTGGCAACATTATTAGTTTGTTCCCTGATTTGCAATATTGCCTCGGGACGCAACCATGTGAAAATCGCCACCATTGGCGCTGCTTCCCCACATCTGGACCAGAACCAGGAACCACAGAAACTTGTGGATCAAATGATCGCATTCTGGCAACGGGAATTGGCCCAGGTTCTTCCCGACCAACCGGATATGATAGTTTTACCGGAAGTATGTGATCGCCCGGGAGGAATGAGTAAGGAAAAACAATTCCAATATTACCAAACCCGCGGAAATCAGGTAATCGAATATTTCGCTTCCGTGGCAAAAGAAAATCACTGCTATATCGCCTTTGGAACAACGCGACAACTTGAGGATGGCACCTGGCGAAATTCCTGCGTTCTCCTGGACAGATCAGGCAATACCGCCGGTATATACAATAAAAATTTCCCCACCATCGGGGAAATGACAAATGGAATCAAAGCCGGAAAAGAAGCACCTGTCTTTCAGTGCGATTTCGGTAAAGTAGCCTGTGCCATTTGTTTTGATCTGAATTTCGATGAGTTACGTCTGCAATACGCTAAACAAAAACCCGACATTATTGTCTTCCCCTCTATGTATCACGGCGGCCTGGCACAAAGCATCTGGGCCTATTCCTGCCGGGCCTTTTTTGTCGGTTCCGTCGGCGTCGTTAACCTCCCCTCCGAAATTCGCAGTCCCATGGGAAAAGTAATTGCCACCTCCACCAATTATTTTCATTTTACCGTCACAACGATTAACCTGGATTATTGCCTGGCCCATCTCGATAATAATTGGGAAAAATTGAGAGCCCTCAAAAAAAAATACGGTAAGGATGTGATTATTGCTGACCCCGGAAAAATCGGCTCCGTCTTATTAACCAGTGAACACGAAACCATAACCATTGATAAAATGATAAAAGAATTTGAAATCACCCCGCTCGATGAATATCTGAATAATTCGAGACAATATCGCCAAAAACCGGGAATCATCGAGTAAGTTATAAAACATTTGACACACAGGAAAAAACAAATGAAAATTTGTACTATCTTTTTTTTGGAGATCTAATCATGAAGCAAATCAATCGTCGACAATTTCTTGGTACCTCCGGCAAATCTGTCGCTGGTGTAGTGTATGGCTCTT
>JAFGSR010000043.1 GCA_016934515.1 Sedimentisphaerales bacterium | reverse complement strand
GGCTTCCATGACGATGAATACTTCGCATTAAAAGTAAAACAGGCCTTCGCCGCCTAACATTTTAACCAACTTTTTTGGAGTTGAACCATTTTGTATTTATACAAATTTTGGCCTGACAGATAGTTGTTTGTACAATATAACTAACAAAGTAGCATAATTCTATACGCGTTTTTTGCTCTAATCAACGATAATCGCTTGTATTTAGGCAACTAAATGATGTATAATTGCAACTTATAACTTGAATGTATAGGAATTTGTATTTCGCTGTTTCCGAAAGCCGTAGCGACCAACGGGAGCGGCGAAACTCCCCGTGGATCGCGGCGAATCCGGTCCAGCCAAAGCTGGTAACTTGATGTTTAAAGGTGTTTTGGGGATTTGTCGGAATGAATAAAAAGAAAAATAACAAAAATAAATTGTGGCTTGACTCGGCCGAAAGAATGGTTTTCAGACTGGGAGAAAATCAACCCGTGCAAGTCATTCACCATCTTTTTTCAAATAAACAAAAATCTCAATATGATATGCATTATGGGCTGGAACTGGGGATTTTGCTAGAAGGGAAAATGCAACGTTATTACCGGAACTTTCAGGAAAATATTTCACCCGGACAAATATGGCTTTGTGGAATGTGGGAACCTCACGGCTGGAAAGTTACCCAGGCTCCTTGCGAAGTCGTGGTTTTGATAATTTCTCCTCCTATGCTGGCCAGAACACATTTCGAAAATATTCACAACCTGAAATGGCTCAATCCTTTCAAAGTCTCCCCCAAAGATCGACCACAAGTCAGAAAGACTAACCAAAATATAATTATTGATATCGGAAACTCTCTTATAAAAGATTTTTCAAAGGAAACCACACTTCAGATGGCATGGGTTCACCTCAAACTGCTGGAAATCCTCTTGATTTTACACGACAACTGGAAAGTGAAATCATTGCCCAAAAAAATATTTCCGGATTCTTTTACAAAAATTAACACCGTGCTGCAATTGGCTTTTGAAAATCCTTCTCTAATAACTACTCACCGGGCAGCACAGGTTTGCAAAATGAACCGGAATTCTTTTGCACGTATGTTTAAAGAAATAATGGGAATTTCTTTTTCAGAATTCGCCCTCCGCTATCGCGTCGATGGCTCGGCCCAGCAACTCCTCAATAGCAATAAACAGATTAAAGCAATTGCCGCAAAATGGGGCTTCACCGATACGAGCCATTTACATCGTTGCTTTAAAAAATATTATGGCTGTTCACCCTTGGATTACCGCAAAAATTTTAACCTCAACCAACATTAAACAAAATTGACTTTCCCACATAAATTTGATATTCTGACGGCAATCAAGCTTAGCAACGTAGCTAAGCATTTAATATCGGAAATCTCAGGCAAAATTGCTGATTAGGAAGATCTCATGTATAGGGTATCTGTATTGACTTGTTTGTTGATAGGTTTTGGATTGCCGAATTTCGCCGTCTCTGGTGAAAGTCTTTCGGATAATTTGGCTGGCGTGAAAGTCCGACTTGACAAATATGATGGACCCGCCACGGTTCATTCGCAACGCATTGATCGTTACAAAGTCAGGATCGATGTGGATCCAAAGACCGAAAGCAAAGAGCTTGCCATTCGCATCGAACTGCCCAATACCGGACCAAATGTGTGGCCGGCAGCTGATGTCGAAGTGATCGACTCAAAGGGCCGGGCCCTGCCCGTTCGGCGTAACGGCATCGAGTGGCATAACCTGTTGCTGACGGTACCGGCCGTGCAGAGTACGTATGTCGTTCACGTCGTTGAACCGCCCAACCTCCAACCGCAGTTACCGGCGGAGAATGAACGACACATCGCCGACCCCGTTTCCGGCCTAAGCTCTGCTATCGCAAATTGGCACGACGGACAACAAGCAGCGATCAGCATCCGTTTCGATGATTCCCATGAGACACATTTGTCCAAAGCGATCCCCTTGTTACGCGAGTACGGTTTTCGGGGAACCTTCATGATCAATCCGGGTGAACACGATCCAAACAGTCGGCGACGATTCCCTTTCCAGGAACACCGCACCGAATGGCAAGCCTGTGCTAAACGCAACGATCAGGAATTTGCCAATCACACCATGCACCATCGCGGCGCCCTCAACGATGCGGATATGGAATACCAAATCGGCGCCGCCTCAAAAATCATCTGGGACCTCTTTCCCAGCCAAAGCAAACTTTTGGCTCTTAACCTCGGCGGCGGAACTCAGTGGCTAACAACAAAAACCTTACGCCACTACCTTGATAAGTACTACTTATTCGATGCGTCGTCGGGATCGATGGGTATGGACGATGTGTACGGTAACCGCCCCTCTGCATTTCGTCAGCATCTTCAACGACACATCAAAAACGCTGGATGGTGCAGGATTCACTATCATTCCATTGGTAAAAACTGCAGCAGCAGCGAAACCAATTTCCGAAAAGTTTTGGAAACTATCAAAGAGCACAAGTCGCAATTGTGGATTGCTGGCATGGCCGATATCTACAAGTACCAGACCGAACGCAAACACTCTAAACTGACCATCGTAAATTCCGACCCCCATCACCTCTCTTTTAAGCTGCTATGCCTCTCCGATGCGGAATTATACAATCAACCCTTGACGTTGGAAGTGACATTGCCGAAATCATGGCCCCCCAAGCGCGTCCTGGTCAAAAACTCTCAGAACAAAGCCATAACCACCCGAATTGTACAAGGCTCTAACCCTACCCTGCTGCGATTTGAAGTCGATCCGCTCGAGGCAACTTATAATATTCAACTGGAATAAAATAAATCGTAATTCAACCCTTAACGCATACGAAAGTAATTCACCTTCGGCAAAATAAATATTATCGTTTTCTTGGTTGACATTTTCTCTATTAAAGGAGTTCAAAGTGAACAGAAAAATAACTTTAGTAATATTAACTGTGTTATTTACAACTTACGCCACTATTCTTGTCGGGTGTAAAAAGGCCGACACCGGTAAGCCTCGCGTCGCACTCGTGATGAAGTCACTGGCCAATGAATTCTTCAAAACTATGGAAGACGGCGCAAAGGCCCATCATAAAAAAAATAGTGACAAATACGAGCTTAGCACCGTTGGCATCAAAGATGAACTCGACGTAGCTCAGCAAATAAAATTAGTCGAGTCCATGATCGCCCAGCAGGTTGACGCCATTGTAATAGCCCCCGCAGATTCCATGGCCCTGGTAGCAGTTTGCAAAAAGGCATTAGACGCCGGGATAACCGTTGTCAACATCGACAATAAATTTGACGCAAAAACCCTCACCTCCAGAAACGTCCAGATACCCTTCGTCGGACCCGACAACCGCAAAGGGGCCCAGCTCGCCGGGGACTATTTAGCAAAAAAACTCGCCCAGGGCGATAAGGTCGCAATAATTGAAGGTGCCCCAAACTCGTTCAATGGGATTCAACGGAAACTCGGCTTTGAAGATGCCATGAACTCAGCTGGTATCAAAATCGTCTCCAGCCAAACCGGGTACTGGGAAACCGACCGGGCTAACAAAGTCGCCTCGGCAAACATCATCGCCGAACCCGAACTAAAGGCCATTCTCTGTGCCAACGACAGTATGGCAATTGGAGCTCTAGCCGCCGTAAAGTCCGCCGGAAAAACTGATGACATATTGATCGTAGGATTCGACAATATCGCCGCCGTCCAAAGAGCACTAAAAGATGGTGATATCCTTTGCACTGTTGACCAGCATGCCGATCAATTAGCCGTCTTTGGAATCGACTACGCCCTGGAAATGCTGGGCAAAAGCGGAACTCCACAGGACCAGGAAACTGCCGTTGACCTTATCACAGCGGAAACCATTAAAAGACCCTAATAAAACACGTTATAGATAGTGATAATGGGACTTTTTTCCCCACCGAACACTAATTTTGTTAAAGCGAATAAATGACAGACTTGCAAACCGATATAGCTTTTAGCCTGTGCGGTATCACCAAATCGTTTCCCGGCGTAAAAGCATTATCCGATGTAACCTTCGATCTCAAAACCGGCGAAGTTCATGCCCTCGTCGGTGAAAACGGCGCAGGCAAAAGCACCCTCGTAAAAATAATCGCTGGCATCCAATCCGCCGATTCCGGAAACATGCTCATCAAAGGCAAAAGCTACGCACCCCCCGGACGCAAAGATGCCGAAAACTGTGGCGTGCGAATTGTCATGCAGGAACTTAATCTTGTAAACAATCTAACCGTCGCCGAGAACATCTTTCTCGAAAAGCTCCCCTCCAGGTTCGGCTTCGTCGATTACCCAAAACTTAACTCCGCCGCCCGCCGGTTAACTCAGCAGGTTGGCCTGTCCATTGACGTTAACGCAAAGGTCTCCCAACTGGGCGTCGGCCAACAGCAGATGGTAGAGATCGCCTCCGGACTCTCCCAAAAATGCGACATCCTCATTCTCGACGAACCCACCGCATCTCTGACCGACAAAGAAGCTCAACTCCTTTTCGCCCAGATAGAAAAACTAAAAACCAACGGCGTCAGCATCATCTACATCTCGCACCACATAGACGAAATAATGCGAATCTCCGACACTGTCACCATACTGCGCGACGGCCAACTCGTCTCCTCTCACCCCACCAACCAATTAAACGCCGACCAGATCGTCAGCAAAATGGTTGGACGAAACCTTGAACACAGCACCCTGAGACATAACACTGAAACCGGACCCGTTGTCTTGCGTGTAGAGGGATTAACCCGGGGCCGCAAGGTGCGTAACGTTAGCTTTCAGGTTCACCGCGGCGAAATCTTGGGCATCGCCGGCCTTATGGGTTCGGGACGCACAGAAACCATGCGACTGATATTCGGAGCCGACAAACCCGACTCCGGAAAAGTTTACCTCCATAATTCCTCGACTCCCGCCCACATCAAAAATCCCCGTCACGCCGTAAACAACGGAATCGCACTACTAACCGAGGACCGTAAGGAACAAGGCCTGCTCCTGCCCTTATCGATATCCAAAAATATCTCACTTGCCCAGCTCAGCAAACTTTGCCGATTCGGATTGATACGCAACTCAGAAGAAAAACAAGTCGCCGCTGACTTCATTGACAAACTTTCTGTCAAAAGCTCTTCAACCGAGCAAGCCGTGGGCAACTTAAGCGGGGGCAACCAGCAAAAGGTCGTTATCGCCAAATGGCTTTACAAAGATTCCGAAATAATCATCTTCGACGAACCGACTCGCGGCATTGATGTCGGGGCCAAGTTCGAAATTTACCAGATGCTGGACAATCTGACAAAAAAAGGAAAAGCCATTATCGTTGTCAGCTCCGACCTCAAAGAGCTAATGGCAATTAGCGATCGCATCGCCGTAATGAGCGATGGAAAATTGACTGCTGAGTTTAATAGCAACGACTGGAGCGCAGAAAAAATCGCCGCCGCCGCCTTCAGTGAGTATATAAACTAGTTAAAATGAAAGTCCCAAAATGAAAAAAAACGCCTCTTTACCAAGATGGATGACTGACTATTGCGGCATGGCTGCGGTGCTGGTAATTCTCCTCGCCATATTCGGCTCCTCTGCCAGAAACTTCTTTTCCCCGGCAACCTTCAGGATGATCGCCAGCCAGATACCTGACATTACCATTCTCGCCGTCGGCATGACCCTGGTCTTGATCATCGGCGGCATCGATCTGTCCGTAGGTTCCGTCATGGCTTTATGCGGTGCCGTCCTGGGAAAGTCTCTCGTCGCTTGGGGCGTACCTTTGCCCTTGGCTATTGGCGCCTGCCTGCTCGGCGGTCTCGTTTGCGGCGCCCTCAATGGTCTGGCCGTCATAACCTGGAAACTACCTGCTTTTATTGTAACTCTGGGTATGCTTGAGATCGCTCGCGGCGCCACCTTCCTCGTAACCGACTACCGAACCATCGACACCGGCACAACCCTTGAGTTTATAACCGAAACCAGTTTCGTCGGAATCCCCCTGCCCTTTGTCATCGCAATTTTGATAGTTGCTCTCGGACAACTCGTTTTGTCCAAAAGCATTTTCGGAAGGTACCTCGTAGCCATAGGCACCAACGAAGAAGCGGTTCGGCTCTCGGGCATCGACACCCGCCCGATCAAGGTCGGCGTCTTTGCCCTTTGCGGGTTTCTCGCAGGCCTCGCCGCCGTCATACAAACTGCACGCATCAGTTCTGCCAATCCCAACGTCGGCGTCGGCTGGGAACTCCAGGCCATCGCCGCCGTTGTCATCGGCGGCACCAGCCTCATGGGCGGTAGAGGATCGGTCATCGGTTCTTTTTTCGGCGTCCTCATTATCGCCATTCTAAGCACCGGCCTCGACCAGATAGGTGCCGAAGAATACGTAAAACGGATCATCACCGGCTCCGCCATCGTCGCCGCCGTCGTTCTCGATTACTACCGAAACCGACTAAGCAACAATAAAAACTAAGTTACTTTCGAGTTTATTAATTTCCAACCCTCGTTCGTAATATCCCGGCAAAATACGCTTTCACCCCAGCCCACCAAATGAACTCGACAATATTTATCAGATCATCTATTTATTATCACTTGAGCCAATTGCCTGTTTGGCTCAACGCATTTTGGGCGTCGAGCCAAAGCGGCAGAAAAGCATCGGACACACACCAGGCAATCCATTGCTCGCTTCCCGGGTAGGTATCATATTCACCTTTGGCGAACATGCGGCCATCTTCGTGGCGGCTTTGCATCTTCAGCATTTTGTCGGCACGCATAACCATCCAATGGGCAGCGGTCTGCGACATACCCTTATCCCAGTTCAAAATATGCGCATAAGAGTCAAGAAGATAAAATTGGGCATAATCATGAACGCTCCAATCAGTACCCTGTGGATAATAGACACCGGGCCGGTCCGGAAGATAAATTGTACCGCCAGGTGCCTTATATGGCGGGCTGTGCCATTCATAGCTCGTAAAAGTGCGAAAAATCAATGGGCTGTTAAATGACGAGCTTTCCGGGATAACCCCCCCAGCTAAACTCTGGGTAACATACGCCCGCAAATTCATGCAGATGGCCACCATGTAATCGGGATGAAGGATATCATGGTTTTTAACGGCCCCGTTATTCATTGCATTATAACCCTTGAGCCAATCCTTGACAGCTTTACCGTCCAGAACGTCGGTGTTTTCCTGCCAGTCTTTTTTGGTAGCGTATGAGGAAATCATCAATTCGCTCGCGATTCGCTTCCAATCCAGAACATGGGGATGTTTGGGCATCATGCCCACAGCCACATGTGCCGCCATAGCATTCCAGGAATTCTCCTCAGCTTTGGTGTCACCGCTTATCCCGTCCCAATAGGGGACCTTGTAATCATCGGCTAAGAGAGTGTCCGTCTCAACGACTAGCTGCTTCACAAGCATTTCGCGTGCTTGGCTGTCTAAATTGTCCCATAGCATCCAACCGGCATGAGCCAGCAGTGCCGACCAGAGCCGCGACTGCCATGAATGACCCCACCCCTTCTTCTCGCTGCTGTTGGACTTGTGGACCGCCGCAACTGATTTAATCAATTTTGCCGTTTTCCGCCGGGCTTGCTCCTGCGAAACGCCCATCGCTTTTTCATCGAATATCCCCGTTTGCAATGTCGTTGCCAACGCCAACGCCGCACAACATGATGGCCGTATCCCATTCTCGTTCATTTCTTCGTGAACATACAGACTTTTATCCGCGTTCAATTTAAAAGTTTTATCGATCCACCGAATGTTATAACGGGCAACATTTAAAAGAATTTCACTGCACTGCCGAACATGCTTGTCGCCACCAGGACCAGCTTCGAAACGGTCCCAGTCGATGGGCACAACATAGTTTATATCGACTACTGTCGCGGTTTTAGCAGCCACCGCCAAATCCAGGACAGAAATACCACTGATTAGCATATATACAAATAAACTCATCATTGAAATCTTGCTTTTCATTGGTTAAACTCCAAAAATATAAACAGCGGAGCATAATTGCCCCACCGGACTTCTATATAGCCCAGCCCACCCCGGCTGTCAATATTCAATCCTGCTCCGCTCTTTTGTTCTGTCTGACTAAGCGTTTACGCCTTTGCTCCAAACAATAGCCGGCCCCATTAGATGAGTAGGCCGGCTACTCACCACCATGTCATTACGCCGAGGCCGCCAGGCCGACGCGGCAATGACCAGCTTAACGCTGGACTGGTTTTTTGGTTGGTTGGGCTAAAGTGGTTGAAGTGTTGGTGAAGTGATTAGTTTCCGCCTAGCAGCGGGAGCTGGTTTGGATTTGTGGCGGAGAGGATCCCGCGTTGCCGGGTGTCGATTTTAAGGTTGTGGTTGTTTTCGGTCATGTTGAGAGAATGTCCATGAAGTATCTATTTCTGGTTATTTTGCTATATACAGGAATTTGCTGGGGAGAATTCGATATGAATAACCATTATATCGGTGGTCCCCACAAAAAAACTACACGCCAGGAGTGGCTCAACGAAGTTCATAGGTACCGACAGGAAATGCGCCAAAATTTGAATCGCAGCTTATATGATAGAGAAGATTTACAGTGGGTCAGAAAAGTTTTCAATTGTCATTTCACATTTATGTATGATCAGCTTTTTTATAATCAAGAGAAGGGCTATACTATTGACACTTTTTTGGAAGATGGACTGAAAGAATTTGGTGGTTATGATTCAGTGTTACTTTGGCACGCCTATCCACGCCTGGGAATTGACCAAAGAAATCAGTTTGACTTCTACCGTGATATGCCCGGAGGTCTGACAGGTCTTCGGATTGTAGTAGATCAATTTCATAATCATGGAGTAAAGGTGTTCATCAACTACAATCCCTGGGATACCGGTACACGACGTGAAACGGTCTCAGATGAAGACGCGTTGGTAGAGATGGTCCGAGTTTTGGATGTTGACGGGATATTTCTGGATACGTTGGGCGCAACCTCGCGCACTTTAAGAGGAAAGCTCGATCATATTCGCCCCGGAGTTGCTTTGGTACCTGAGATTTATCCAGATGTCGAGCAGCTTAGTTTGCTTAGCGCATCCTGGGCTCAATGGCTAAACGATGAATATTTCCCCGGTATGTTAAAACTGAAATGGATTGAACCGCGTCACATGAGTTATCAAATCAGACGTTGGGATAAAAATCACAGGGCAGAACTCGAATCCGCTTTTTTCAATGGAAGTGGTTTTATGATCTGGGAAAATGTTTTTGGTACCTACAATCCCTGGCCACGGAATAATAGACTGATCTCCAGGAAGATGCTACCGATTCTTCACCAATATGCACACTTGCTGGACTCGGACGACTGGGATCCCTACTATCCCTGTTTGCCCCCGAACCTATTTGCTCACCGATGGCCTGGAGATGGAATGACACTATTTACTGTAATCAATTCAGGACCACCCATCCAAAATGAAGCCTTATTGGAAATGCCCCATAGAAAAGGATATTGCTATTACGATCTTTGGAATGGAACAGCAGCGCAGACCCAAAATGTAAATGGGAAAATCCAGATAAACGGATCCATAGATAGGCTGGGTTGTTTTCTCGCGATAGACGAAAAAAAATGTGCAGCTATATCAATGCCGACGAACCTGCAATCATCAGGTCTTTTTTACAAGGATAAGAGTCTTGCCTCTCTTATGGAACAGAGTACCAAAGAACTCCAAGCCGAGGATGAGCGCAGCCAGGCCAAATCGGTAACCGAACCTGACGCCGTTGAACGTACGTCCCACGCGGCTTCTAATCAACCACCTTCTGGAATGGTTTATATACCGGGACAACTTGTACACCTTAAAATTCAGCATCCCAAACGAGAATGCGGTTGTTATCCGGATCCCGGTACAAAACCTTCAGAATGGCACAAATATTTCAGTTGGGGTTTGGGCAAGGCTGCTTCCGGGGATTATTTACTTCACGACTATAATGTACGGGTAAAAGGATATTTTATAGATAAAACTGAGGTGACAAACGCTCAGTACAAACAGTTTATGGATGAGACCGGATATCGTCCCCGACATTCTGTGAATTTCCTTAAACATTGGCCCGAAGGCCGGATTCCCCCGAATATAATGATCCACCCGGTGGTCTATGTGGATATTGATGATGCCCGCGCTTATGCAAAATGGGCAGGCAAGCGGTTGCCAACCGAAGCCGAGTGGCACTTGGCGGCCCAGGGAACAGATGGGCGTAAGTGGCCCTGGGGGAATGAAGCACCAAATCCAGTTCGCTGTAATATGACCGGTAGAACTACCATGCCGGCAACCTCCTTACCAGATGGACGTAGCCCTTTTGGATGTTACCATATGTCTGGAAACGTCTGGGAATGGACCGAAAGCTGCCGTAATGACGGCCATACCAGATTTAGTATCATCCGGGGGGGCAGTTTTTTCAAAGCCGAAGGCAGCAGTTGGTATGTCGTGGGCGGCCCCCAGCCCTGTAATCATCATGCTAAATTTATACATATGTGGCCGGGTTTGGACCGTTGTGGCACGGTGGGATTTCGCTGTGTTAAAGATGCCCTATGAGTAAGATTGTGATGGAAATGTTTTTCTTTTTGGCGAGGGTGGTCCACTGTAGGTAGGCGGTGTCGATGGAGTCGGGCATGGGGCAATCGGTTTTAGTTTCGGTGGCTTTTGGCGCATGGGATTCCAGCGTATTATGAAAACGTACTGGACGGGTAGTTGGGCGAACTGGATGCGGAAAGTGAGGTCGGGATTGTGGGGGATTTTTGCCGGCTTGACAAATTCCCGGACAAAGGGGAAGATGGTTGGTACTAAGAGCCGATTTTTTTTGAGACAAAAGTATCCCTGACGTATTTTGTTGGTGCTTATGACATAAGGGAACCTCTAAAAATTAATATTTTTGACGGAGAATCGTTATTTTCGGTAGGGCAGCATGGGCTGAAGCCCATCCTACGGTAATTATCAGAGGTAGCCTTAAGATAAACCTCAGGAGAAGGCTTGATAATGAGCGTGCAAGTTAACGGAAAAGAAACCCCGTCATCGGTAATCCGCAACCGATTAGGAGCATTTGGGGGGGTGTTTACGCCTTCGATCTTAACCATTCTTGGCGTAATTATGTTTATGCGGGTCGGATTTGTGTTGGGTCAGGTGGGGATTTTTCAGATGCTGGCGATTCTATTTTTGGCCAAGGGTATTACCACCTTGACTTCGCTGTCGATATCAGCAGTTTCGACCAACACGCCGGTTGCCGGGGGCGGGGCTTACTTTCTGATTTCGCGAGCATTGGGTCCGGAGTTTGGCGGGGCAATCGGGCTGGTGCTTTTTTTGGCGCAGGTAATTTCGGTGCCCTTTTATATACTGGGTTTTACGGAAGCATTGATTCGTACATTTCCGGAAATGGCTTTGCACTTTCGTCTGTTTGCGGTGGTAACGGCGTTGTTGCTGTTTTGCATTTCCTATATAGGTGCCCAAGTGGCAACGAAAACGCAGTATTTTATTATGGCAGTTTTGTTTATTTCGATTGTGGCATTTATGGGAGGAGCGGCGGTTCATTTTGATCGAGGTCTTTTTTGGGAGAACTGGTCTTTCGAAGGCACGGGGGATTCGCTATCGTTCTGGGCGGTATTTGCGATTTACTTTCCGGCGGTAACGGGGATTATGGCGGGAGTGAACATGTCGGGCGACCTGAAGAATCCGGGGCGTTCGATTCCATTGGGAACGTTAGCGGCGGTGGGTGTAGGTTTGCTGATTTATGCGGCGCAGATTTTACTATGCGGCGGAGCCCAGACTCGAGAGCAGATGCTGAATGCGTCATTTGAAACGCTTTGCAATCAAGCATTGTTTGGTGCAGGATTTTTGGTGGTGGCGGGAGTATTTGCGGCAACGCTTTCGAGTGCACTGGGGTCTTTTCTGGGTGCGCCGCGCGTGTTGCAGGCGGTTGGTCGAGACAAAATTGTGCCGATGTTGGGTTATTTTTCGCGGGGGTCGGTTCGAGGAGATGAGCCCCGCCGGGCGTTGGTGCTAACGCTAGCAATAACGCTGGGAACAATTTTCTGGGCGGGTCAGGATGCCCAAGGTGGTGCCTTTAATGCACTTGCAGCAGTAGTGACCATGTTTTTTCTATATACCTATGGCATGGTCAACCTGGCGGCATTTATTGAGTCCTTTGCGGGTAATCCATCCTTTAGGCCCCGTTTCAAGTTTTATCACTGGTTATCGGCGTTAACGGGGGCGTTGGGTTGTACGGTAACGGCGTTTCTGATTGATTATAAAGCGGCTTCGGTTGCAGCATCTGTGCTGGGAATATTCTATATATTCCTGCGTCGTCAAGTTCTTCAGAGCCGGTTC
This sequence comes from Sedimentisphaerales bacterium, assembly GCA_016934515.1. Classification (GTDB taxonomy): domain Bacteria; phylum Planctomycetota; class Phycisphaerae; order Sedimentisphaerales; family SM23-30; genus JAFGSR01. The sequence continues at coordinate 1,010 of JAFGSR010000043.1, read as the reverse complement.
GGAGATGCGCGTTGGGGATTTATCTACAGCCGGGTCAGAGACAACATGCTGAAGCTTGCGAAGATGCCATTGACTGCCAAGAATTGGCGTCCCACGGTACTGGTGCTGACCGGGAATCCGGAGGAGCGATACACTTTGGCAATGTATGCTCTTTGGATTGGTGAGGGGAGAGGGATGGTTATCCTGGCTCGAGTGCTCGTTGGTGAACTGGACGAACTGGTGAATCGAAGGAAGGCGGCTATCGATCAGCTTGACAGTTTTCTGGAAGAAAATGACTTTAAGGCGTTATCGACGGCGGTGGTTTCACGAGATCTGGATGAGGGATTGTCGGCCCTTCTTCAGGGACATCCGATCAGTCCACTGAAGCCAAGTGTTGTTTTGTTAGGGTGGTCGTCGGACAGAGAGCGTTCGTTGTCCTTTGGCAAGCTTCTAAATTCGGCCAAATTATTAGGTATGAGTTTGATTTTACTCAAAGATGATGGATTGCCGGCAGCCACGACGTCCCGCCGGATAGATATCTGGTGGCGAGGACATGAGAATGGTTCCCTGATGATACTTTTGGCGCACCTGCTGATTTTGAATTGGGAGTGGTCGGAGAGCAAGGTTCGAATATTGCGTTTGATTGAGGATGAGGCGGGGCGGCTACCGGCGACCCAGGCGTTGGATGAGTTGATCGAAGCTGCACGAGTCAAAGCTGAGTCGCAAATTATTGTTTCCAAAGATTCGTTTTGTGAAATTGTACACCGTCATTCTCAAAATGCTTCGGTAGTATTTTTGGGATTTAATATTCCGGAGGAAGACGAGGTTGAGAAATTCCAAGCTGAATTCGAGAAAATACTCACCGGACTTCCGACAACGTTACTAGTATGCTCTACGGGAGAAACCGATTTGTTAGCATGAGGAGAAGGATTTATTTTGCCTGGGCTAGTGCTTTATCGAGGTTTCCGTAGCCATTTTCCCCTTCTTTGAGTTGGGTGATGTTTTTCTTTTTGGCGAGGGTGGTCCACTGT
>JAFGSR010000042.1 GCA_016934515.1 Sedimentisphaerales bacterium | reverse complement strand
TTGATACCGGTTGCATTGTAACATATTGATCAGTAAAATAAATCCTGTTTTGACTATAATTGCGACACAGCCTGACTCTTGGGGGTGGATCGTTTTGGGTGCCGGAACAGGTAAATAAAACGTCCGCCTGCCCCAGGGACAAACGGACGTTTTTATTTACCTTAAAAAAGGTTTTTTCCTGTTAGATGAATCTTACTCTTCAGGGCTGATTGCCTCGACGGGGCATTCGCCCACGCAGGCACCGCAATCGGTGCAGGTGTCAGCATCGATAACGTACTTGGTTTCGCCTTCACTGATCGCTTCTACCGGACAAACATCGACACAACTGCCGCACATCGTGCATTCATCAGAAATTACATGGGCCATGAATAAACTCCTTGTTAAAAAATCAAAAATTAAAAAATTATCAGCTTTAAAAAAATACTAGCTTCTTAATAAGCACGAGCCTGCTAATCGTCAAACGAAAAATCTTATCACTTCTATCGACCCGGAGCAAATATTTCTTCAGATTATCCTGAAATATCATAAACCTCTTTCATTTCAGCACTTCCAGACTTTCAACCTTGAACCACTGCTCGTTAGAAACCAGTCCAAAGAAATCTACCGGATCACCGTTGCCGATGGCTTGGGTAATGTGACCCGCACCAAATCTACCCGCCGCATTGGTAGCGTCCAGACCGATCCATTTCCCGCCAATGTAAGCCTGGCTCCAGGCGTGGCAGCCAAAAACATTCTTTTCTCCGGCCCATTCCTCGACAAACACCCTGCCCACCACCACCTCAGCCGGAATCCCCACCGCCCGGCACATCGCCGTGGTCAGCACCGCGTGCTCAGAACAGTCACCCTGCTTACTTTGGGCAACTTCCAAAGCGGTCGCATAGCCCACCGACAAATCTTTAACGCTGATATAGTTGTGCACAAATTCCTCGATCCGACGGACCGCCTCAGCCGCGTCTTTGGTATCACCCACCGCTTCCTTTGCTAAATCGATAATCTTCCGATTGTCGCTCTGCAGATAAGGCGTCGGTTTTAAAGCTTCAAGAATATTCTTGTCGGTTCCTTTATACGGAAATTTCACTCCCGCCGCCGCCTGGACCGGGCGAACCGTTACAAACAACCCCCCTTTACCGTCCGGCGTGGTGCTCTGGTTGTCAGTGTTCGGCAGAACCAACTTATTTTTGCCCCGGGGAAGTAAATGATATCGAACCGCCGCAACCGAATCGGCATCTTGCAGCCCCACCGGACTGGCCATGAACATCTGCTTGGTAAAATCGATAACATCATTCTTACTTTCGGCAAATGTCTTGTCGCAGGAAATCATTTCCATCTTCATCCCCATCATCGGCACAGACATTTTAAGCATATTGTAATCGCTATCGACTTGGCCAATGGTCTGGATTGCTGTCCCCATCATGGAAAAATCCATTTTCACCTCGGTCAATTCAACAACCCGACCGAGCAGGTCAATCGGTTTTCGCGCACCGATTGTAATTTTCGTATCCGTCGCCTGCAATGCCTGGGGCAAAAACATCTTGACATCGTAAGTGGTTCCTTCACGCAAACCCTTCTTCTTACTCAGCAGCATCACTCCTTCGGTCAGCAACGCACCTTTAGGCCAGTCCACAACCTGTTTCTGAATTTTACCCATACTGTTGATAGTCACTTCCAGTTTATCCCCGGTTATAACTTTGCCGGTTACCGTCATGATCATCCCGGATGTGTCCTGAGATATCTCAAATCCCAAAGGCACTCCCTTCACCGTCTCGATATGTTTCTCGGTAGCTGCAGTTTTGATAACCGCCTCCCCGCGATTGATTTCCAACTCCAACTGGGTGGTTGTAATTACTTTCCCAACTTTGACCGCTCGGGTTTCCGTGTAATACCCCATTTTCTGATCATTCAAATATACCGCATAGTAATCAACTTTTTCCTGCTGAGCTGCTCGGCAAAAACCAGCCCCAAACATCGCCGCCAGACAAATTGTCAAAACCAAAACCATCGAACTGAATTTTTTCCCAGTGAACATGAAATTGCCTTTCGTTAAATAAATTTTACGCTATTGCATAACAGCTTTTGTACCGGCTGCCCATTGTGGCTTGATTACCAAGCCCCTTTTGGAAGTCGCCGCTATTTTAGTCACTTTCTCGGCAAATAACAAATAGTTACTTGTCGTGCCGAGATCTTCTCTACGCTGCGTGTCCCAGTATCATGACAGTTTCTCGCTCCAGGCCGAGCTTATTTTATCTTTGAATTAGATTTAGCCGATGACTATGCTGCTGTCATGGAAAAAACCTTAATATTAGGCCTGGAAAGCTCTTGTGACGAAACCGCCGCCGCCATAGTCGACCGCGGCCGCGAAGTCCTCAGCTCCGTCGTGGCTTCCCAGGCCGATCTCCACGAAAAATACGGCGGCGTCGTCCCGGAAATCGCCGCCCGCGCCCACCTCGAAAATCTGCTTCCCGTACTGACCGAAACCTTCGATCAGGCCAACATCCACCCCGATCAACTCGCTGCCGTTGCCGTGGCCCACTGCCCCGGACTCACTCCCTCGCTGCTCATCGCCGTAACCGCCGCCAAAACCCTCGCCTGGGCCTGGAACAAACCACTAATCGCCATCAATCACGTCCATAGCCACCTCCAGGCCGTCATGCTCGAACAGTCTCAACAGTGCTTCCCCTCCGTAGCCCTGGTCGTCTCCGGCGGACACACCAGCTTATACAATTGCCGCAGTCCCCTCGAACTGGAACTCATGGGCCGTACCCTCGACGACGCCGCCGGCGAAGCTTTCGACAAGGTCGCCATGATCCTGCAACTGCCCTATCCCGGCGGACCCTCAATCGAAAAACTCGCCCAACTCGGCAATCCCAAAGCAATTAATTTCCCCCGAACCTACCTCAAAAAAGGCTCCCTCGATTTCTCCTTCAGTGGCATCAAAACCGCCGTCCTCTATCACTGCCGAGGCCAGAACATGCTCGGCAACAACCGCGTCGCCACCATGAGCCAACAGGAAAAAGCCGACATCTGCGCTTCCTTCCAGGCCGCCGTCACCGATGTGCTCGTCAAAAAAACCGTAACCGCCGCCCAAAAAGTCTCCGCCCAATGCGTCATACTCGGCGGCGGCGTAGCAGCCAATTCTTATCTCCGCAAACAACTGCAAATACGCTGCGAAAAACTCAAACTGCAACTGCTCGTCTCACCCAAAAAATACTGCACCGACAACGCCGCTATGGTCGCCGGACTCGCCTGGCACAAACTCCAAGCCAACCTCCTCGCCAATCTGGATCTCGAACCCCTTCCCCATCAAGCCTAAACCCCCGCGTCGTCATTCGTTCTTCGTCATTGATTCCGTACCGGGCTCTCCGACTGACTTTCCATATCGTTCTGCAGATGCGCCAGCCCTTCAAGCTTCGGTTGGGCCCGCAGCAGCCCCTTGCACTGCTTGACCGCCTGATTAAGCTGAGGATCCAGATCGAGCAACTCGGCAATTAATTCCTTCTTCGGCCGCACCTTTTCATCCGGTAACGGCACCCGCGTCAGTTCAGCCATAAGCCGGCGCAACTCCGGTAACTTTTCCAAATCGAGATCTTCTTCAATATCTGGACTGACACCCCAGTCTTTCTCCCCCGGAATCCGATGCACACACCGACCCTTGGGCAAATAATAGTAATCCGTGGTCAACTTCAGCGCCGCCCCGGAATCCGACAGGTGAATCAACCGCTGAACCGATCCTTTACCCCACGATCGTTTGCCCACAATAACCGCTCGACTGTGATCCTGCAAAGCTCCCGCCACAATCTCCGACGCCGACGCACTGCCCTGGTCAATCAGGACTACTAGCGGAAATCGCGGGTAAGTACTACCGGTTGTGGCTTTTTGAGCCTGCTCGGATGTGTGCGCCCCACGCGTCGAAACAATCACACCTTCGTCGATAAACCGATCAACAACTTCCACCGCCGAAGTCATCAGCCCGCCCGGATTGGAACGCAAATCGATAATCAACGCAGACATGTTCCGCCCCATCAACTGCTCAACCGCTCGGTCCAGCTCGTTAGCGGTATCGGCGGTAAAATTGGAAATCCGCAAATATCCGATCAACAACTCCTCATCAATAAAATAATCCCATCCATTACTCTGTACCTTAACGGATGACTCCTCATCAACTGACTCATCAGCTTCTTTCTCACCCGCATCTTTCTCACTCACATCTTTCTCATTCACACCTTTCTCGGACTTCTCATCGTCGGCATCAGCATCCGTCTTGTCCTTTTGCTGCGGCTCGGCCCGGCGGCTCCCGCGAATCGACGGCACATGAATTTGCTCGCGACGAATAGGTATCACTTCTTCGCTGCCGTCACGATGCAAAACCTTGATAACCACCTCCGTACCCGCCGGCCCGGTCAGCTCCTTAATCGCACGGGTCGCCGACCATCCTTTGCTCGGAAGGTTATTAACTTCGATAATCCGATCACCGGGCAACACTCCGGCTTTATACGCCGGCGAATCTTCAAACGGACTGATAACAATCAGATAACCGTCCTTAACGTCGATGCCGATGCCGATACCTTCGTAAGAACCACTCGCCTGCTTGTGAAATTCGTCAATCTCGTCCGCCGGAATAAATTCGCTGTATGGGTCCAACTCGTGCAACATGCCGTTGATAGCACCCGCCGCCAGGTCATCCTCGTCGGTCTCAACAACATAATATTTCCGAACCAATTCACAAACGTCCACCAGCGGATCAAACATCGAATGGTCCGCATCCCGCTGGGCAAAAGAAATATTCAACAAACTCACCAGGGTGGCCCAGATTAACAACGATATATAAAATACACTCTTACGATTCATAACGGTTCTCCGGAAAAATCATCGGCTGGTTCTTCTGTAATTCATCTGCATTATTCTATCAATTTACCCCAAAAAAGTCAAAATTCCCGACTGGCTCAGGGTGGGTAACAAGTTACCCACGTAATTATTTTTCGTCATTAAACCGCCCGTCGAGGCACGACCTTGTCGTGACTGATCATTCGAGCTTCGTCATTCGTCATTAAATTGACCCTGCGAAGCGCTTTGGCGTAGCAGGGTCATCGCTTTCACCACCACCCGCATTCCCCCGCGTAAGATTCTGCCATTGCTCCAGGTTGTTAATACACCCCGGATCGTTGTGGTCCAGCCGATTGTAATAAGCGTCCGCCCGCGCCCGACACCCGCCGCAGTAATTACGATAATCGCACACCGAACAGTTGCCCTCCCGCTCGTCCCGATTGCAGAAAAGGTCCCACCACGGACTCTGCTGAAAAATCTCCGTTAAGTTTTTTTCGCGAACGTTACCCATCATCCGATTCGGCATGTAAACACAAGGCGTGACGTCACCATTAGGCTGCAAACAAACATAAGTCCGTCCGGCTCCGCAACCCCCCAGGTACTTCGCCACCACCCGGGCCTTGCTGCCCGATGCGTTACCCGCGTGCGAACAGGCCATCAATCCCTCGGGATCATCCTGACTCAAACAAATTCGACCCATCTGAGGAGCCGTACTGATCACCCCAATCTTACCACTGTTCATCCAGTCCCGCAACAGCAACAACAACTCTTCCCGTTGTTCCGGAGTAATGTCCTGTTCAATCAGCTCCCTGCCCCGCCCCACCGGAATAAAATTAAAATGGGCAAAACAACTGACACCCAGCTCCACCGCAAAATTCAACATCGCCTCCACCTCGTGATAATTATCACGGGTAACACACATCGCAATCCCCGCCCGCATCCCCTCGGTAGCAATTACATTTTTAATCCCCCGCACCGATCTCTGCCACGTACCCGGTATCCCACGAAAACGATCATGCCGGTCCGGATCGATCGAATCCAAAGAAACCTCAACATATTTAAGACCGCAATCCGCCAGTTTCCTGCAACGCTGCTCCGTCAGCGTGCCCCCGTGCGTGGCAATGGTGGTGTGAATACCATATTTCTGACACCGCACCAACACCGGCTCCAGATCAGGACTCAACGTAGGCTCCCCGCCCGCAAAAGCTACCATGGCAATATATTCCCGGCCGAAATAATCTATCAGCTCGAGCTTCTCCTTCAGTGTCAGCTCACCCTTAGGTTTCTCCGCCCCGGAACTCTGGTAACAGTGCTTACAACTCAGGTTGCACTGGTTCGTAAAATTCCACACCACAAACAGCGGATTAATCCAACGCTGCGGAATCGTCAAACCGTAACGGGCAACACTGCGACTAGTCGCCAAAATCCCCCGAACCGTCGGCGGATGACCCGCCAGCTTCTTACGCAACTGCTCAGGACTAAGGGAACCCCGCATTTTGTTTATCGCCTGGTGAATCGGCCAATAAAACATTTTTTCATGCGCCGGCGCGTCAGGATCAGCGTAACTCTGCAACGCTCGATAAAGATGAGGCTCCGCCGTGCCCGCTCGATCCGCCGTAAGCCAACGCATTAAAAATAGCACCCAGTCCTTGGATAGCCATTTCTCCAACGGATGACTATATTCGAGGGAACCGACAGTGGGTTTATTCCGCGACTGTTTGTCCGGCGGGTTGATCTCGTTGCTCATTAATCCTTCTCTTTGCGGCGGCGAACCAGTTCCAAAAGCAATCGGGCGTTGGGATTATTGGTTCTGTACCAGTATATCATTTTGTAGCTGACTAAATAAGAAATTCCCCCAACCAACAAACCGATGATAATGCTGCCCAGCCACAACTCAACAGAAATATTGAACAGCAAGTGAAACATGTCATGCCAGAATGACGGATTAAAAAAATTAACCAGCACATTACCCGGACTGCTGAACGATGCTATCGCTTCTTTAATCTGCGCATAGTCCGGCGCCGGCCTGTCCGAAAACATCTGCAACAATTTCTGGCCCAACCAGTAATTGGGCAAATATATCGGCACCAGTGTAAGAGGATTGGATACCCACACCAACGCCGGACCAATACGCGTATTCGCACGAAATAACGCCGCTAAGGCAAATGCCAAAATCATCTGAATTCCTATCGTAGGCGTCCACGCAATAAACAATCCCAAACCAATACTCAACGCCAACCGATGCGGCGATTCATTCGCATGCAATATGCGATAAATAACAAACTTTTCAATATTCTTAATTGTTTTACGAATTGGCATTATTTAATTATTAACCGTATAAAAAAACAGCTTTGTAAGGTGGTTAACTTATTACCCGTGCAGTCTTCTAAGTGCCATTTTTTAGCCCCTCGGCCCGTCCGAGGGGTTCTTGTCCGGTCCAACATCACGAAATTCCAGCCGTTACTTCTGCACTAAACGTCCGTTATCGTTTTGAATTTTGAATTTAGTTAATTAGAATTTGTTTAGGATTTAGGTATTAGAATTTAGAATTTTTAAAATATTCATCATTTAAAAAATTAACAAACCATTGTCGATTGTATCATTTCTCCAGTATTCTCGCCACTTCATTAAAAACCCGATCAATGGTAATGTTATCGATCCGGTGCTGATGGTTTTTGCTGTAACGCCGGTTTCTCGGTATCTCACTCGCCGCCTCAACCACCCGACCCAACTGTCCATAAGGGCCGACAACCGACGGATCCGTTGGGCCGTAAATGCCGATTACCGCAACGCCTAATGCAGCTCCGATGTGCAGCGGCCCGGAATCGTTACCCACAACCAGACTGGCCCGCTTAAGAATAGCCATCGCCTGCGACAAATTAGTCCGATCCACCAGGTCTATCACAATACATTTCGATTCGTTAACAATCTGCCGGGCGATATCACGCTCACAAGATCCCGCACCCAGCAAAACCGGCCTAATATCATAACGACTGGAGATCATTTCAGCAAGACCGGCAAACTTCGACGCCGACCACCGCTTGGCCGGGGCCGTTCCTCCCGGCAGCATTACCATGAACTTTCCGTCGCCCGACAGGTGCTGCCGAAGAATCCCCTGACCCGCCAACTCATCTTCCGGATTAATCGACACCTCGAATGTTTTGGGTAACTCACCAAAACCCAGTTTTTCCGCAAAACGCCAATAACTGTCCACCACATGTTCACTTTTGCGGCCCATGTTAACTCGGTGCGTGTAAAAAACCGGGGCAAACTCCCGCGCCTGGGCAAATCCGATCCGCACCGATGCCAGGCTGCACCAACTGATAAAACCGCTGCGAAATAATCCCTGCAAATCCAGAATTAGATCGAAGTTCTTTTTACGCAACTGGTTAAGAAAAACCAAAAAATCAATCGTGGCACTGCGATGGCGGCCGATTCTGCCGTAATGACGACGATCAAATTCAATCAACTCATCCAGATTAGGTGAATTTTCCAGCACCGCCGCACAATCAGGCCGAATCAGCCAACTGATTCGAGCCGTGCGATAACGCTGACGCAGCCCCGCCAACACCGGCAGACAACGCACCACATCGCCCAACGAACTGGGCTTGATGATGAGAATGTTGTTGAATTCCCGGTTTTTCAGCGACTTATTCATTAATTTATTTCTTCGGACGGATTCGGTTTTTTCGAAAAATTATCTGTTTCAGAATCTTCACCAAGGGTAACTCCAGGGTATTTCTTTTGCAATTGGGCTGACAATTTTCGCCATAACACTTTTTTTGACAGTTGTTTGTGGCTTTGATCCGCGCAGAGGCTGTAATAATAAGCCAGGAAAAACCGCATCAAATCCGTACGCGTGATATTGGGTGATTTGCAGGCCAAAACCGAACCCGCCAGCCTCAAAAACGCTTCGTGGCCGGGAAAATGAGGGGTAATTTTCTGGATAATTCTAATTAACCTCGCCGGGATCAGGAAAGGCCGCAAACCATCCAGATCGACCAGATATAGCTGAAAACCGCTTTTTTCAGATGATTTCGACCGGTCGGTCAGCCTGCGGATGACAATGTTGGTGCTTTTGCAGTCGCGGTGACGCAGGTTTCTCTCACGCAGCCGCGTCAACAGTTGCGCCATCTGAATAATCAGCCCGGTTCGCTGGTAACGGGACTTGGGCAGGGTATTCCGAGAGATCATTTGATGGAGATTCTGACAATCGGGGATTTCCTCGCAGAGTAAAATGCTCTGCCTGAGCAGCAGCCATTTCCTTTGCTCCAACGCCGCCAAGGGGAAAGCAGTAGGGATGTCCCGATTCAGCAAAGCGTGAGCCCGCTGCCACTGCCGCATAGCTCTGCTTCGCCGAACCGATTGCCAAAAACCCTTTATCCCGGCCCGGTGAATGGAATGCTTAACGACCACGTTAATGCTCAAGTTGTTTATTTTCAGTGGCTTAGTGATAACGGTGTTGTGATTGCCCTTCTTCAGTAACCGCACCGATCCAGCACGAGTCTGAACATTACCGCCGCCCGTTTCACCACCGTCCGATTCACCGCCGTCCGTTTTACCGCCGTCCGTTTTACCGCCGCCGCCTGGAGTTTTACCGTTTGTTTCGTAATAACTCTGTAGCGGAAATTCCGTCAGGCTCAGCGGATCGGTCAAAGCTTGACGCCAGTGATTTGGCTCAAAAACCAGCTTTGCTGCTGCCGAATCGGGTGGCGGGTGTTTAATTTGGCAAAAAACCCGCGCGGAAAAGTTGTTCGGCAGGGAGATTTTTTTGGAATATCGACTGTTACGCAAACACCGCCGATCGCGCGAAGCCCAGATTCGCCAGTCCTGCAGATCGGTTAAGCTGGAAACCTTTTGGAAATAACTTTTCAGGTCCGCATCGGAGATTTTCCGATGAGGCTGCATCGCTCTGAGGTAGGCCGAGACAAACTTTAAATGTTTATCCTGTAGGACATTATATCTCATGCCGGACATCAGCATGGCAAGATTCTTGATGCGGGCGGCTTTATGGGGATCGGCTGAGGCATGCCCGCCCCGCTGCTCAATCGCAGCATTTTGCAAATCGGTGATGTAGGCGATGGTTTTCGGTTGGGCCGAATCGGCGTGGGAATTGCCCGGTTGAGGATTATCCAGTTGAGAGCTAATCCGTTGGGAATCAAACAGTTGAGTGCCAACCAGCAGAATGTTACCCGGGTGGAGGTCGCGATGTATAATTCCGCCGCAGTGCAGCAGTGCCAACAACTTAGCAGAGGCATCAAGAGCATCGTCAATCTGCTTATCCCGCTGCTTGTCTTTTGGCGCAAGTTCCTGCCAGATAAGCTCTTCCAGTGAAACGCAGGGACCGATGGACTCGGTGAGCAGGATAGCGAAAGGGCGGTGTTTAAGTTTGCCGGAGGCAAAGGCAACCGGTTTAGCTGCGGTTACCGAGCGATTGCGAGCTATCTGAAGGTTTTGGAATTCGTTTTGGCTGGGAGAAGGCTGGCAGAACCATTTCAGTCGGCCAAGCCAGGAATTGGGTTGATAGATTTTGGCGTAGAATTGTAAGTCTTTTATTTTCAAGCGGTAAACGCGGCGGAGAGGATTAGCTTTGACCAACTCAGCCTTGGGATCATGGTCGAGATCGAGCCAGTTAGGGGCCTCCGAGCCGGTGAGATGTAAGTGGTAGCCACTGAGGCAGGACCACTCGATAGGGCCCTGGTGGACCGTAATGGTCAAATCGCGGGCGGAGCGGTTGATTTGGGTTGAGGTTCGTTTAGGGGCAGCCATTTATAAATGCCTTTATAACAAGGTTTTACCAGTTAGTAAACAGGATACTATTCTAACTTAAGTAAGTGTTCGAGTAAATGGATAAATGCAAGCTTACGCTTGAGAAGCTCTTTTGGTCGGTTGGGATGGAGGGAAAGCTTGAAGCCTGAAGCCTGAAGCCTGAAGAGTAAGAATCCGAAATCCGACACGGAGCGGAGATCCCGGCACGGAAATCCGAGTATCCAATTTCAACAGGAACGTAAGTCCTTATTTCACGTGTTGCAAAATCGTCCCATTATTCGATGCGTGGTATCCATTAATGGGCCGAAAATGAACACCGAAATGTGTCCAAAAGCGCGACAAAAAGTGGGCCAAAAGTGAGAAAAGATGAAATTCGGGTCGAAAACAGGCAAGAAAGTTGGGTGGTTTTTGATGGTTTTTTAACGAAAGTTAACGAAAGTTAGCGGTTTTTTGCAAAAACTTGCGATTTTTGAAATAGGGCTGTCGCGCTTTTGGCCCATTTTTTTTCGGAGAAAATTTACGTAAGGTACACAGTGGCAATGATTTACGTTGATTCTTGCTGA
>JAFGSR010000041.1 GCA_016934515.1 Sedimentisphaerales bacterium | reverse complement strand
CGGATGTGGCGGAATTGGCAGACGCGCAGGCTTCAGGTGCCTGTTCCCTTACGGGAGTGGAGGTTCGACTCCTCTCATCCGCATTCAAACCCGGGACTTCCGGACTTGAATTTCCCCTTGCTTTTATTGCCGACTGTGTTAGATTAAAATCCCGCATCATGAAAGGAAACAACCGAATGAAGAAAAAAGCCTGCTATTGCGGAAAAACCGATGCAATCCTTCTGGAAGGTTTCCACTGGAGGTCGCACGAATTCGACTGGTACAAAATACTTATCGAAAACACACCCCGCATTCAGCAGCTACAAATTGATGTTGTCTGGTTTCCGCCTCCGACAGCAAGCGCCGACAAACATGGTTATCTGCCGACCGAATGGTATAATCTCAACAGCAATTACGGCTCAATGGACCAACTCAAACAGGCGATTGCCTCGCTGCGTTCGGGGCCTCGGCCGGTAGATGCGATAGCCGATATCGTTGTCAATCATCGCTGCGGGCTTCATAACTGGACGGATTTTCACAATCCGAATTTTGCCGCCGAAGGTGTCACCGATTCGGAAGAAATTCAGAAAGCCAACCTGAAAGCAATTTGTATCGATGATGAATCGAAACATGACGACGGCAAACCCGCCGGGGCGAAAGATACCGGTGTCGGATTCGATGCCGGGCGTGACTTGGATCATACCAATCCTCTCGTCCAGCAAACAATCATTCGCTGGCTCAAGTGGCTCCAAACGAAAATCGGTTTTGTCGGCTGGCGATGGGACATGGTGACAGGTTATCACCCCAAATATATCGGCATGTATAATGACGCAACCGGCCCGGTCTTTTCCGTGGCAGAATTTACCGACCCGACAAGAAGCGGCCTGCGGGACTGGATTCATCGAAGTTACGGGCTGCCGGATAATGAAAACGGTCGGCCTAATCGTACAGGCGGCAAAAGTACTGTGCTCGATTTTGCAACGCGGGCGCTGCTCAAAAAGGCCCTGACGGAAAAAGATTTTTCCTGCCTGAAGACCAAAGGCGGAAAATGTGCCGGCCTGATCGGTCTCTGGCCCGCAATGGCGGTTACGTTCGTGGATAATCACGATACCGAGCCGGCCAATCACGACGACCCGTACCCGACGGAGGCGGTTCAGCAGGCTTATGCCTATATTCTTACCCATCCGGGCAAACCCTGTTTATTCTGGTGCCATCTCTTCGACTGGGAAAAGCCCTATCTTGATACTATCGAAAAACTGATAATGCTTCGAAAAAAGGCTGGCCTGCATTCCGAAAGCATCGCAAATATCATCGCGGCACAAAAAGACCTCTATGCGGCAATAATCGATGAAAAGCTTGCCCTTAAGCTCGGCCCCGGACAATGGACCCCGCCCGATCAGGGATGGTCGTTATACCTGGAAAGCCACGATTGCGCAGTCTGGAAAAAAGATGATATTACGTAAAACCCATTTATTGCTATAAAAACGGGGAATCTGTCCGGTATAATCGCCTAAAAATCGCCAAATCTTACTATTGTATTTTCCCGATAAAGTGTTAAAATATAATTAGAACGAAATTACATGACCGATAATGATATATTAAAGACACTTACGTCAAAGGCAAGGCCCATAGGTCGCTGATTATAAGCGAATAATGAGGCTAAGAATTTCGTTCGATGACTTTTGACGCGAGCGTCACTAGAAGGTGGAGTGATCCTAATGGGGTATGTTAAAAAACTCAAGGCTTTCACATTAATAGAACTGTTGGTAGTGATTGCCATTATCGCATTGTTAATGGGCATCTTAATGCCAGCGTTGCAGCGAGTGCGTAATAAGGCAAAGGATATATTATGTCGCAGCAACCTGAAACAGTATGGTATTGGTATCACCATGTACCTGGGTGATAATGACGACCGTTTTCCTCCCGCACGCACGTGCATGATCGATGATGATGATATTCCGAATGGATATTCTATATATTGTCTCTGGCACGATCCCAGTATCCCTGCGAGAGGGCCGTTTTGGGATTATATTCCCAATGACAAGGCCTATCTTTGTCCGACGTTCAAGAATATCGCTGAGTTTCGAGGGGCCGAACATTATGGTCATGATACGTCAATTCCCATTGATCCTTATTTCAGCTACTCCATGAATGCTTTCCTGAATCCTCAGGAAGGTAAAAGCTCGGTTGATGGTTACCCATGTGCAATGAAGTTATCCAAAGTAACGCGAGCACATGCCGAGGTTTTTCTCTTCTCGGAGGAAAACATGTGGCCGCGTGATGACGGCAATATCAGAACTCTTAATGATACGTCGATGATACCTAACGGCCTGCACGACTGGTTTGGAACGTTTCATAGCACAGGAACCGGTACGATTCAAAGGCTCAACGCGGGTGTATGCAATGCCGTCTTTGTCGATTGCCATACTCAGGAGGTGAGCTCGGCATACGGAAAGCCCGATGAAATGGAATTCGGCTCATTCGAAAAGTATGGCTGGCCCTTCAAAACGCGACCCAATATCGCTGGAGGTCAATAAGGTTCTTAGAGGTGCATCCGGTTTTTAATTTCATAATCTCGAATCCGAATACCGAATATTGCTATCAGAGGCAAGCTGAAAATCCACACTCATCCCGGCGAAAATTCACCACCGAAGCACCGAAAAGAAGATTGTCATTCCTGTGTAAACAGGAATCCACAAACATAATCTTCTAAGAAAAATACCCGATGGCATTTCCTTCTGACTCCTGAATTCTGACTTGTGAAATTGCCCCCCGCCGAGGCCTATATTATATAAGAACCTTAACCTTCAGCTTAATCAGGAAAGTTATCTTTGATCAGCAGTTTACCTGTGAAGATACCAGAATTAAGCTCAAGAAACTATATCAACAACTTTAAGGATGACAGGATACTAATTTTATATGAAGGCTAATCATCATCCTCTGTTGTCACAGCCCACTCCGGGTAGGGAGCATGGGGGCCCTTCATGGCGCGCCAGAGAATGCGATTGAAAACGTCCTCGGGGCAAGCGTCCAGTTCATCAAGTGGCAACTGAGCGGAAACCATTGCATCCCGGCGCAATATCGGATCGCTGATCTTTTCGGGTGGAGGATTGATTGTATTCAATGGAACCATGTTAGGAACGATGGTGAATGGGGTGAAATCTGGTTTCTTAGTAAAGCAGTCAAACATGGGCGTAGCCGTGGCATCGAGTTGATTCATTGGGGGCAGACCCAGAATCAGTTCCATCGTGCGAATTAAGCTGGTTTGGTCATACCGAGTACTGATGGTTTGCCGGCGTTTCGTGTAGGGACTAACCACATAGCAGGTGGTCCGATAGCCGCTTACATGGTCCCAGCCGGCCTGCGGGTCATCTTCAATAACGAACAGGCAAGTCTCAGGCCAAAACTTGCTATGACTGATAGCTTCGGCCACCATTCCCAGAGCGAGGTCGTTGTCGGCAATTTGTGCGCTGGGCGTGGGATAAAGTTTCTTGGTACCACCCGTGTGATCGTTGGGAAGAAACAGAAGCACAAAATCCGGGAATTGTCCTTTGGCTTCAAATGCCTTGAGTTCCTTGATAAAAGCTGCCGCACGCATGACGTCGGGCACTTTCAAATTATATCCTTCCGTTTCCAAAAGGCTATGCGGGCGCAACGATTCGATAGCCGGTCGGGAACGCAATTGCGTCAGGCCGGTGCCGTTTTGGTAATCGTTCCAGTAATCAACCCACTGAGGCTCTCTTCTACGGGATTTGTCTTTCCAACCGGATTCTGAAACCATCCATTCGCCGTAGTTGCGAAACCATTTACCGTGCGCCAAGACATTGTCCCAAATGAAGCCGGAGGACGACCACGAAAGAGCATCGCTGCCTTTGTCGTCCTTGCCACCGGAATAACTTCGTGGGAAGTCGGAGGATAACTGGCGTTCCACATATTCGTTTACAATGCCACTGTCGGTCCACTGGTGGCCATCGGCACTCTGCACACCAGAACAGTAAGTATTGTCCATCAGAATAAACTCACGGGCTATCTTGTGCTGATTGGGCGTGTATTTTTCGCCAAACATGCACAATTCAGGGTTACCATTACCTTCCGGCATATCCCCGAGGACTTGATCATAGGTTCGGTTCTCTTTGATAATGTAAATAACATGCTTGAACACACTTGGCTCGCCCACTCGCTCAGGCACCGGCCGAGCAGGTTGATTGCGACGTGGCGTCAACTTGGCTTGTTCGAGCCTCGGATAACGCATGTTTTGCAGTACCGTCTTCGTTTGTGATGCGAGTTCTTTCTCTGAGGGGAAAGGGATTAATGAGAGCGTGCCATAGAAGTCTTTGGACCGAAATCTGACTTTATCCTCCGGCTTTAAATCTCTATTTGCTCCGATGCCCTTAATATTCGCCACACAAATTACCCGATGGGTGATATTCACCGCCACAGCGCCCGGGAACCAACCCACCGGAATCAGACCCACAACCGAGGACTCCTTTTCAGCAGGTTCAAATTCAACCAAAGCAACAGCGTTCTGGGTGCCGTTACACACAAACAATCGTTTGCCATCCGGATGAAATGCCAGAGCATTAGGCTGCGCTCCGAACATGTCCCCCGGTGATTGGCGCGCCCATATTTTTTCAACGACTTGATCGGTTCTGGTATCGATGACACTCAGCGTATCACTGCCCGAATTGGCTACTACCACATATCGACCATCGGGCGAGACTGCCAGAGCAGAGGCGTGCAACTCGACTATCACTTCATCTTTCACCTGACCGGCGACAAGATCTATGACACTCACCGATCCTTCATTGGCAATATAGCTGACGGGATCGACCCGCACTCTGGTTTCGCGTCCGGCGGGAGCGGCCATATCCGATTCCCCGGGGCACCGCCCACCGGAATTGCTGACATAGGCTTTGCCCGCAGCCAGTACCACATCGAACGGAGCCACTCCAGTGTCCCAGGTGCGCAAGAGATCGCCGGTTTCCGTGTCGTATTCATGCAATTTATTGCCGAGATTACCCGCTACATACAACCGTTTTCCATCTGCCGATACCGCTAAACCCGTGGGGATTTCTTCACTGCGTTTGGGCGCCCCGGCGTTAGGGACGGAAAATCTCTTCAATCGGCTGACCTTTTTCCCGTTTACCGAAAATACCTTTACATCACCTTCAACATTGGAAAGGTAAATACGCCTGCCGTCAGGAGAAAAGACCAAACCTGTCAGGCTCAGCAAAGCATCGGAGTCTTTTTTAGGTTCCTCGGATGGTTTGGCGTTGTCTCCCGGCATGGCCACTTTTTGGAGAATCTCGCCAGTCAACGGATCAATGACGTAAAGCTGATGGTTTTTGCCTGAAGTCACCAGCAGTTCACCGTCAGGACTCAATGCCAGTGCCTGAGGCCGCAGTCCGGGCAGGCATATTTGCCGACCGGCAGGGGTCAGGATTTGGCCTGTGGGCATGATGTAACGATTCTTCGATACCTGGCCCACCGGGGCCGTTCGCGATTGGGTTCGGTCCAATGAGCAGCCAACCAACAGGCTCGCCAGGGTAACACCCAGGACACTATACTTAATTCCAGTTGATGTCATCGTCTCAAATCCACAAATAATTATGTGCTATTTCTGTATTCTACCAAAATCATTACTGACGACTATATATCCAGGACGCCTCGTCTTGTCAAAGTTACCGCTTAAGATTATATCTATCCCCGGCGAACCTACAAGCCGTTTTTTAGCGAGTAGAAACTATGAAAGCCAGGCCTCGATGTAGATCAGTTAGTGCGGTAACATAGTACCGCGATATACGGGCTTACCCGACTGGCGGGTGTCCCAAGATTTTAGAACTCGATCTTTTACAAGGAGGCCTGACAATGAATATTTTAGCAATGGATTTGGGAAAGAGCAATACTGTGTTTTGTTTCTACCACAGCCTGACCGGCAAACACAAATACGGCAAGTTAAAAACCACGCCACAGCAGATACATGATCTGATAGTTGAATATTCGCCGGATAGAATAGTATTTGAGATATGCTCTGCAGCCTGTTGGGTCTATGATATTTGCACGGCATTTAAGATGAAAACACAGGTTGCCAATCCGAATACACAGGGCTGGCGATGGAAAAATATAAGGAAAAACTAGGAGGAAAAACTAGGAGGAAAAACTAGGGGAAAAACTAGGGACGTTTACCGAATGGCGGGACTTTAAGGTTATTAAGAAAAAAGGTCTCCCGTAACCGATATAGAAGTTAACGCTAACTTTAATCG
>JAFGSR010000040.1 GCA_016934515.1 Sedimentisphaerales bacterium | reverse complement strand
GGCTTCGCCGGGGACTGTACCGCCGCCGTCCCGGCGGCAATTGTCCAACCAGCCGGCGAGACGCCGGCGATACAAATACAAATTCCTCATACGTTAAATTTAACGACCTCAACCCCGGACCGCTTTGTTAGACCGATTCAGTCCTGCTTGTTTTTCAGCCAGTTGAACCATTGCTCCATCCCCTTGCCCGTCTTACTGGAAACCTCCATAAAAGGGGCCGCGGTATTGATGCGGGCCAAATCCGCTTTGACGCGGTTGATATCGTAATCGAGCACCTCCAGCAGGTCCATCTTGGTCAGCAAAATCGCGTCCACCGACTGGAAAAGCGTCCAGTATTTAGCCACTTTATCGTCGCCTTCCGGGATACTCAGCAACGCCACCCGCTGATGTTCACCCAAATCGAATCCCGCCGGACAAACCATGTTGCCCACGTTCTCTATAAAAAGGTATTCGACCTTATCCAAATCCAGCTCTTCCAACCCGCGGGCGACCTCTGTAGCCGATAAATGGCAGCCTTTTCCGGTGTTGATCTGAATGGTCTGGGCACCAGCTTTTTCCAACCGCTCGGCGTCACGAGTGGTCTGCAAATCACCCACCAACACCGCACAACGCTCAGCTCCCAGTTGTTCGATGGTTTTCTCAAGCAGGGTGGTTTTCCCACTCCCCGGGGCACTCATCAGATTAATAGTTCGCACCGCCGCCTCATCCAACCGTTGCCGATTCTCCTGGGCCAGGGCATCGTTTGCTTTCAAAACATTCTCGACTACTCGAATTTTCACTGCTGGGTTGCTCCTTCTTTGGTATCACAAACAAGCGATTTTAAAATAATTTCATCACCATCAATAATTATAAAGTCCGCCTGATGACACTGCGGACATTGCATATCACCCAGCGGCGGCTGATATTCAACGCTGCATTGCCGGCACCGGGCGGTAATCGGTTTTTCAACCTGGTTCAGAACAGCTCCCTGGGCAATCGTACCCTCGGCTAATGCCGCAAAAGCAACATCCAATGCTTCCGGAACCACCAGACGCATCACGCCCAGACTGACCTCCACCTCACAAACCTTCTCGGCATTATTCTGCTCAGCCAGGTTCAGGACCTGCTTAATCAACGCTTCTGCAATGGTCATTTCGTGCATAAAGAATTCTCTGGGTTTCCCAAATGTCCCATCAACAAATCCTGGGCAGATCCTCGCCGTAAGGCCGCTGTACCAGCCGCCGACCGCCGGCAGTGGTAATCAACTCCACCAGCCCCGGCTGCGCATCGGTAAATCGCCCGATAATTGCCCCATCTCGGCCAAGCTCATCCGCTCGACAAGCCGCAACAACCTTATCCGCGTCCGCCTGGCTGACCACCACTACAATTTTCCCCTCATTGGCAACGGTCAACACATCCAGCCCCAACAACTCCGCAGTATGACGGGCTATCGCGCTAACCGGAAGGGCATCTTCCTCAAGTTCAATGCTCAGCCCGACATCTTCCACCAGATCAGCCATCACCCCTGCCACACCGCTGCGGGTCGGATCCCGCATGAACTTGATATCCGCCCCACTTTCACAAATCCGATTAACCAGACCATTCAACGGAGCGACATCGCTAAGCAATTTAGTTTCAAAAGCCAACCCGTCCCGGGCCGACATAACCGCCAAACCGTGCTCGGCGATGTTCCCGGTAACAATTATTACATCACCCGCAACAATTCGCCCCGGATCAAGCCTCATCCCGTCCTTAAGCCGACCAACACCAGCCGTGGTGATGGTCATGCCCCCCCCGCTGCCGCGTCCTTCCACAACCTTGGTGTCGCCGGTCCCGATAACCACGCCCGCCTGCCGGGCAGCTTCCGCTATCGAACCGATCACCCGATCCAGCAACTCAATCTCCAGCCCCTCCTCCAGCAC
The DNA here is from genome assembly GCA_016934515.1 of Sedimentisphaerales bacterium. GTDB lineage: Bacteria > Planctomycetota > Phycisphaerae > Sedimentisphaerales > SM23-30 > JAFGSR01. The sequence goes on along the minus strand of JAFGSR010000040.1, from coordinate 7,766 downwards.
CAGTGCCAAACTGAGCACTTTCGGATCAGCCGCCATCACCGCCAAATCGTTCACTGTCCCACAAACCGCCAACCGCCCGATGTCCCCGCCGGGAAACTCCAGCGGATCAACCACAAACCCGTCCGTCGTCATGCACAATCGCCCCGGCTCAACATCAAAAACCGCACTATCCATCAAAGGATTCAGCAATTCGTTACTCAACCGCGGAATAATCCGCTCCGCCAACAATTGCCGGGTCAATTCACCCCCCCCACCGTGTGCCATTACAATTTTATTTTGTTTCATAATTAACTTTTGTATTTAAACCAGGCTGCGCACGTGCCTTCGCTGCTGACCATGCACGGGCCAACCGGATTCATCGGGGTACACTTCGTGCCGAACAATTTGCATTCCGGCGGCGTGGCTTTGCCCTGGATAACCTCACCGCAAAGACAACCCGGCGGAACTTCGTCCGGCCCCGGCTCGATGCCAAAATGCTCCAGAGCGTCAAAAGCTTTAAACTCGTCGCGCAACTCCAGTCCACTTTCAGGAATCTCCCCGATGGCCCGCCACACCGCCGCCGCCGGGTAAAAAACCTTTTCTATCATTTGCCAGGCCAGCGGATTTCCTTTTTCGCTAACCGCCACATCATAAGCGTTTTCCACCTCGGCCCGATCCTCAGCAACCTGCTTAACCAAAAGCAGAATTCCCTGCAAAAGCTTTTCTGGCTCGAATCCCGTAATTACACAAGGCTTACCAAACTCCTCCACGATAGGCCGATAAGCTTCCGTCCCGATTACCACACTGACATGTCCCGGACACATGAATCCGTCAATAGCAACTTCTCCGGCGGACAGCAACATCTGCATCGCCGGAATAACCAGCTTGTGCCCCGGCAAAACAAAAAAGTTATCCAGCTTTTTCTGCTTCGCTTCCATAACCGCTGCCGCCGTCGCTGGCGCCGTCGTTTCAAAACCCACCGCCAGGAAAACCACCTGCCTATCCGGATGCTTCACCGCATAAGCAACCGCATCCCGTGCCGAATAAACCACCACCACACTGGCACCTTCGGCGCTTTGCTGTTCCAGGCTGCCGTTGCTGCCCGGAACCCGAACCATGTCACCGTAAGTACAAATGGTTACCTCATCGCGCCCAGCCAACTCGCAGGCAACATTAATATAGCCCTGCGAAGTTACACAAACCGGACACCCCGGCCCGCTAATCAACCTCAGCGAATCCGGCAGCAGCGACTTTATCCCACTGCGAAACAGCGAAACCGTGTGCGTTCCACAAACTTCCATCAGACAAATCGGCCGACTCTCCAAACAAATCGCTTCAATCTGCCCGATCAGTTTCCTGATTTTCCGTTGCGTATCGCTCAATTAACCACTCCGCAATCACACTCTTCTCGTGAACACTTACCTCTGCTAAATCGATCTCATCTCAATCGCTCTCGCCTAATCCCAGCTCCACCCCCGCCTCGCGAAGGTACTGCCACGTTTCCCGCGCTTCCTGCTCATCCAGCACGTTCAATGCAAACCCAGCATGGACCAGCACCCAATCGCCACACGACGCATCGGGCGTCATCGCCAGCGAAACTTCAATCTTGGTCCCCTGAAAATCCACCTTCGCCACCCGCCCCATCTCCGGCGGATCGGAATCTTCAACCGTTAAAATTTTACCCGGCACTGCTAGGCACATAAAAACCTCCGGTTTCTTAACCTTCAATCTGACACACCTTTACATCAGGCACTGTCAGGAATCACTTGCCCCCGTATCTATCAAGCGCAGCGGCTGCAACCGCCTGCCCCAACGCCAGCCCCCCATCTCCCGTTGGCACCCGACTGTGCGTGTAAACTTCCATCCCCAAATCCCTCAACCTGCTCGCCAGCATGCTCAACAATAGCCGATTGATAAAGCAACCTCCACTAAGAAATACTTTTTTTATCCCGGTCTGTTCCCGGGCCCGATCCGCCAATTCCGCCAGCGCCCCCGCCACCGTCTGATGAAACATCCGAGCCAAATCAGCAGTTTCACCCGTTTTAACTCCGTCCGCCCCGCTGGAGCTGCACCGTCGCCTCTCGGCTTTTTCAACCAGTTCAGCAATCATCCCACCCATATCAATCCGTAGCGGACCGTCACCATCGTCACAAACCGCATAACCAAAACTCCCGCCCACTGATGAACTTCGCGCCGCCGCTTCCAGTGCCATTGCAGCTTCCGCCTCGAACCGATTGAAACTGCAAATCCCCAGAATAAACGCCGCCGCATCGAACAGCCTCCCCAGACTAGAGGTCGAATAAACCGTCGGCAACGATCTTTCCAGTTGACCGGTTGCAATCCTAACAGATTCTTCCGGCACGGATTGCACCAGCTTACCAAACTCGCCCTGCCATCGATCCCCAAACGCCTGCCTAATCAGACCCGCCGCCGGACGCCAGGTCTCTTTGGCACCCAGGTCCCCGCCCGGCACCGAAAAATATCCCAACTGCCCAAAACGCTCAAATTCAACCTCATCGCAAACCATCACTTCACAACCCCAGATTTTGCCGTCCGAACCATAACCGGTCCCGTCCGCAACTATCCCGATAACCTTTTCACTAATCCCGTTATCCGCCATGCAACTGACAATGTGCGCGTGATGATGCTGCACCGCAATCGCCGGCAGATCAATCTGCTTGGCATAACGGGTGCTGACATAATCCGGATGCAAATCGTAAGCGATCAATTTCGGCTCGGCCCGCAACAACTTTTGCAACCTTTCAATCGCCCGGATAAAATTCCGATAAGTTCGGCTGTTAGGCAACTCACCCAGGTGCTCACTCAAAATCGCCTGATCACTCTTGAGCAGACACACCACCGATTTCATCTGCCCCCCCACCGCCAGAACCACCTCACTTGCCGCCGTCTTCAACCGAATCGGCTGCGGCGCAAATCCCCGCGCCCGACGAATCGGAAAAACCTTTCGCGATTCAGAACCAGCCGTAACCTCAGTTTGCGCGACATTAACCATCACCACCGAATCGTCCAGCCCCCGCTCGATATCACGGTTGTGCAGCAAAAAGCCGTCCGCTATCTCCGACAGCCTCTCCACCGCCTCATCGTTGTCAACGCACAACGGTTCATCCGTAGGATTCCCGGAAGTCATCACCAGCGGCCCCAAATCTTCCCCAAACAGCAACTCGTGCAGCGGCGTGTAAGGCAACATCACTCCCAGACAATCCGTTCCCTCCGCCACCGCCGAACTGACCGCCGCATCCGCCTTTCGCTCCACCAAAACAATCGGCCGCTCCCGCGACAACAACAGCCCTCGCGCATCGTCATCCAACTGAACCAGCTTCTCCGCCTGCTCCACCGAACCAACCATCAGCGCCAGCGGCTTAGCTTCGCGACCCTTGCGACTCCGCAACCGCCCCACCACCTCATCATTCTCCGCCCGACACGCCAGGTGAAAACCACCCAGCCCTTTGATAGCAACAATATTCCCCTCCCTCAGCCATTCCGCACAGATTTTTATCCCATCCCCGGCAATCTCAGACCCCGCCGAATCCGCCGCCCACACCCGCGGCCCGCATACCGAACACGCATTGGGCTGAGCGTGAAACCGCCGATTAGACGGATCATCGTACTCCGCCTGACACACCGGACACATTCTAAATTTCGCCATAGTCGTGTTCGCCCGGTCGTAAGGCACCTCCTTAATTATCGAATACCGCGGCCCGCAATTCGTGCAGTTGATAAACGGATAACGAAAACGACGATCTTTCGGATCAAACAATTCTCTCAAACAGTCGGCACAAATCGTAACATCCGCAGTAATCTCCGCCTGCTGATCCGCCTGCTGCTCACTGAACTTGATATAAAATTCCCGCCCCGCCTGCACCGGAATCTCCGTAACCTTTATCGAAGCAATCCGCGCCAAATCCGGCAACTCATCCCTCAACCGCCCCTGAAACTGCTCCAGCTTTCCCACCGCCCCCTGAATCTCCACAAACGCACCCTGCGAATCATTCCCCACAAACCCGCCCAATCCCAACTGCCGGGCAAGGCGATAAACAAACGGCCGAAATCCCACCCCCTGAACACAACCCTGAATTCCCAGCCGACGACGAACCTGCTTCCCCCCACCATCACCGCAATCGCCACCATCCTCACCGAATTGATCGGAAAGGCAATTCACCTTCGTAGATTTCTTAATTGACTCAGACTTTTCAGGCTTCACTCTGTAATCCACTATTAAACAATCACTTACACACGCCATCCTTTGCATATCATTTCATACTGAATAGCTTGCCACCCTCCTTATTATATCGCTCGCAACCCACAAAGCCAATCATAACCCCTCACACCCAAAATCGCCCTATGGACCTTAACGCTACAAAACAGTAGAATCCTGCTTTTGCAAGTTTGCAACAGAGGTACTGAATTTTGATTGATTTTGGCGTTACCCCAAAAAAAGCCGATGAACTAAGCCGGCGAATGGCTCACTGCGGCTTACGCGAGCAGGACCTGGAAGAAAAATTCATCCGCAGCTCCGGCCCCGGCGGCCAAAAGGTCAACAAATCCGCCACCTGTGTTTATCTGCGCCACAAGCCCAGCCAACTGGAAGTAAAAATGCAGAAAACCCGCAGCCAGCCCCTCAACCGCTTTTACGCCCGAAGGCGTTTGTGCGAACTGCTCGAAGAAAAACTGCTCGGCACCAAAAGCCCCACCGCCCTGAAACAAGAAAAAATCCGAAAACAAAAAAACCGGCGTCGCCGACGAACAAAATCCTGACCACGCCAAACACTACCTGAATCGGAAACATCAATGCCTCTTGTAACCTTCAAAAATATCAGCCGCGAATACGTCGGCCGTTGGGTTCTAAAAAACCTCAACTTCGAACTCAACGCCAATCGCAAGGTCGGCCTCATCGGCCCCAACGGCTCCGGAAAAACCACCATCCTGCGCATCCTCTGCGGACAGGAACAATCCAACGAAGGAACCGTCACCCTTGCCCCGGACACCCGCATCGGCTACGTCCCCCAGCATATCGAATTCGATACCGAACTGACCGTCTCCGATTATCTGCTCCGCGAACACCATCACCTCAAAGCCGACCTCCGCGATAAAGAAGCCGCCATTGCAAACTGCGCTCCCGCCCAGATGAATCAACTGTTGCATCAGTATCAAACCGCCCGCGACCTCTACGACCGAAGCGGCGGCGATCATTTTGAACCGCGTGCTCAAGCCCTGCTCGATTCCCTCGGACTCGCCGGCCGACAGGATCAAAAAGTCAACCAACTTTCCGGCGGCGAACAAAACGTCCTCAGCATGGCCAACGCCCTCATCGGTGATCCCAACCTGCTCGTCCTCGACGAACCGGGCAACCATCTGGACTACCTGGGCCTGGCCTGGCTAGACGATTTCCTCCAGCGCTTCCGCGGTGCCGTGCTGATTGTCTCCCACAATCGTTACCTGCTCGACCGCATCGCCGACGGCATCCTCGAACTGGACAACAGCCAAACCAATTACTACCCCGGCAACTACTCCGCCTATCGCCAAATCCGCGCCGAACGCATCAAAGCTCAGCACGCCCAATACAAAGCCTATCAACAGCGGATCGCCCACCTGGAAGCTCTCGTCCAAAAATTCGCCGACATCGCCCAGGGCCACGCCAGCAGCCAATCTTGGGGCAAACGACTCCGGGCCCGCCGATCCCAACTCGAACGCGAAAAAGCTAACGCCGTCGAAAAACCCACCGCCCAACGCAACAAAATCTCCGCCAATTTCCAGTCCGATCCCACCCGTGCCGACATCGCTCTGCAAATCAAAAACTACAGCAAAGCTTTCGACGAACTCGAACTGTTCGACAATGTCGAATTGCAAATCGGCGGCGGCGAACGCTGGGCTCTGGTCGGACCCAACGGCTGCGGAAAAACCACCCTCCTCCGCGACATAGTCAAATTAGGCCGCTGGGAACACCCCATCATCCGCATCGGACCCAGTCTCACCATCGGCTATTGCGACCAGCAGCAGGAAGTCCTCGACTCCGAAAACACCGTCTTCGACGAATTGCTCGCCATCCCTGACACCACCAACGAACAGGTCCTCGGCATCCTCGCCCGCTTCCTTTTCAAAGACGAGGAAGTTCACAAACCCATCGGCAAACTCTCCGGCGGCGAACGCAATCGACTCCAACTCGCAAGACTCATGCTGCTCAAACCCAACTTCCTCATCCTCGACGAGCCCACCAACCACCTCGACATCCCCACCCGCGAAGCCGTCGAAGAAGCACTCGCCGAGTTCAAAGGCACCCTGCTCACCGTTTCACACGACCGCTATTTCCTCGACAAAATCATCGACCACGTCGCCGAGGTCGCCAACAAAAAATTGCAATCCTATCCCGGCAACTTCACCAGTTACTGGAATTCCGCCCAAAAGGAACACTCCGGAATCACCGGCCGAATCAGCAGCCGAGGCAGAACCCGCCAACAGTCCCAACAGGAAAAACCAAAAACCGCCGGCCACGCCTGGAAACAACGAAAAGCTCATGCCGCCGCCCAACGCAAATCCGAAAAAACCCGCGAACTTCTCGAACAGCAAATCCATGACAGCGAAAACGAAAAAAACTCCCTCGAAAACCAAATCGCCCAAGCCTTCACCAACGGCGACAACCAACTCGGACACGAATTGTCAACTAAACTCCAGCAATTAACCAAACAATTGGAATCCCTCTACGAATCCTGGCTCAAACTGGAACAATCCTACGATTAACCTGCCATCTTACCAAAAAAAATGCCGGACGATAGTTTAAACGCCCGGCATTTTTAAAAGAACCGTTGCTCGCACGCTACCTGAATGGCTCAAGGGCTATCGGAGCCGCCTCCCGCGGGTTCAAACGTCCTTGCCTGGGCAGCATCACGTTCAACGTGGGGATCGCGACGCTTTCTTATACAACGAATCTTACTAACCTTACGAAAATCCCTCGCATCATCTATCACACCAACTTGTCTATACTTACCTCTCGTACTCGACTTACCAACTGTCAGCTTGACAACTTCTTCTCTTGATTCAACTGATTCTCCGGAAAGAACCGCTATCGGAGAATCTGCAAAAAAATCCAACGCCACACATTCCTTACGCCATCGACACTTCTTTTGCTGACAGGTAAGCCCTTGACCAAAACACTCTTCAACTCCCTCTGCACGCTGCACCGACCAGACAAACTCAACATCCGGCATTTCTCCGGTCGCGATCCCCATCTTCACCGCTCTGAATTTAATGGCCTCTTTGGACAGCATGGAATCTCTCTCTGCCAAACCCAACTATTGCTCTTAGTTCAATGGTTAGCTTCTTCACTCGCCCTAAAGTTAGACCCTCAGCCTTATATAAATTCTAAAACGCTAAATAGCGGTTATTTTGAAAAAACAGCGTTTAATGTACTGATAACGCAACCGCCATCAGCAATCGGCAACACCATCTTCCCCTTCCCGGTACGAATAATCTGACTAATTTGATATAGTCCGATAAATCCTACCTATAGTTTAACACATTTTTCAGCAAAGTCACATAAAGTGGAAAGAATTTTACACATTTTTTATAAATTCTTCGTCAGAAATCTCAAAACCCGGTTGGAATGTGGAAACCTCCCATTACAGAAACCGCCCCTCGGCAACTCCCCTAGACTACTATCCTTCAACTTCTTGTTTTTTATACGTGATTTTTATTTTACATCGTCATAATATGTTAATAATTAACGTCTTATGAATTTTTGACCTCTTCATGAACTTCAGGAGCTTCATGGT
>JAFGSR010000039.1 GCA_016934515.1 Sedimentisphaerales bacterium | reverse complement strand
CGTCCACCATGACCAGGGCGTCGTATTGCTCAGCCAGGTCACAAATCTTGTCCAGCTTGGCGATGTGGCCGTCCATGGAGAAAACCCCGTCGGTGGCAATCATGCGGAAGCGGGCTGTTGCAGATTCCTTGAGTTTGGCTTCCAGGTCAGCTATGTCACCGTTGAGATAACGAAATCGCTGGGCTTTGCACAGGCGGACCCCGTCAATAATACTGGCGTGGTTGAGCTGATCGCTGATAATAGCGTCTTCCGCACCGAGCAGCGTTTCAAACAAACCACCGTTGGCGTCAAAACAACTGCTGTAAAGAATAGTGTCCTCGCTGCCCAGAAACTCGCTGAGTTTGGCTTCGAGAAGCTTATGAATGCTCTGGGTGCCGCAAATAAATCGCACCGACGACAGACCAAAACCCCACTTGTCGTAACTTAAACGGGCGGCCTCGATAACGTCAGGATGACTGGACAGGCCCAGGTAATTGTTGGCGCACATGTTGAGTACTTCCTGCCCGCTCTGTACCGCAATATGCATCGACTGGGCAGTGGTGATGATCCGCTCGCTCTTATAAAGGCCGCTGCTGCGAATTTCGTCAAGCTGTTCGTTGATATGTTTTTTCATTGCGCCAAACATTGTTCACCTCAACAAGATAATTTCTAAGAAAAAAATTATTCAGTCCAGTCCAGAACCACTTTACCGGAGTTGCCGGAACGCATAACATCGAATCCCTTCATGAATTCGGTGTAGTGGAATTTATGGGTGATCAGCGGAGTGATATCCAGTCCGCACTTGATCATCATGGTAACTTTGTACCAGGTCTCATACATCTCCCGGCCGTAGATCCCCTTGATGGTCAGGCCGTTAAAGACCACGTAATCCCAGTCGATCGAGGTTTGAGGCAGGATACCCAGCAGACAGATTTTGCCGCCGTGACACATATTCTTCAGCAGGCTGCGCAGGGCGTCGGGATTGCCGGACATCTCGAAACCGACATCAAACCCTTCGTGCATGTCGAGTTCTTTCGTAACATCTTCAACGGTTTCGCTGCGCACATCAATCGCCCGCGTAACACCCATTTTCCGGGCCAGGTCCAGGCGATAGGGATTCACATCGGTGATAACGACATGGCGGGCACCGGCTTTCTTGGCGATAGCTCCTGCCATCACCCCGATCGGCCCGGCTCCGGTAATTAGCACATCTTCCCCGACCAGATCAAAAGAAAGCGCCGTGTGGGCGGCATTTCCCAGCGGGTCAAAACAACTGAGCACTTCCTGGGGAATGTCCCGATCGCAATACCAGGCATTGGTAACGGGAATGGAAAGATACTCCGCAAACGCTCCGTTGCGGTTGACGCCGATACCGGTGGGCGCCTTACACAAATGCCTCCGACCAGCCAGACAGTTACGACAGCGACCGCAAACCACGTGCCCCTCGCCGCTGACCAGATCGCCGGGGTGAAAATCGTGCACGTTTGAGCCCACCTCCTGGATTACACCGACAAACTCATGCCCGATGGTCATCGGAGGCTTGATGGTTTTCTGGGCCCATTCGTCCCAGTTGTAAATGTGCACATCGGTGCCGCAGATCGACGTTTTAGTGATCTTGATTAAAACATCATTGATACCGATTTCCGGCTTGGCAACATCTTCCAGCCACAATCCTTCACCCGGTTTTTTCTTAACTAATGCCTTCATAAGTCTTTTCTCTTTATGTATTAATGACAAGAATTTTAATTTAGCCGTCGTTTAACAAAAGAAAATTTCTGGAAATATCGCAAATAAAAAACTCCAACCTTCCACTCGAAGGGCGGATTCTATCTCATGCCGCTAAGCCGGTCAACGCTAAATCACTGCGAAAATCAAACCGCAAAGTAACGTAAAAATAACCGTTCGTAGCCAAAATAAATTTTTAGAGGTTTCCTTCACTCGGATGTCATTTACGGCTCAACTGCTCAATAGCCTGGGCGATCTGGTCTCGTCGGGTTTCAATCGGTGCAGGATCCGTCGTGAAGGTGGTTAAGTTACTGGTGATTTCTGACGGCACCTTCAGCAACGCAGTAAATTTATTTTGCTGTGTCTCAGTCAGATCAGTTTTTTTGTCGGACAACAGTCTTTTCAGAATAGCCAGGTATTCATAATCTTCAATGCCGTCCCGCAACATTTCCCAGCGGATGCTGTCCATCGGACCATCCAGCACCGGACTCTTCGCTCGGCCGTCCGCCGCCGCCGGCGGTGGGTAGATAAACCGCCCGTCGCCGTTACCCCAGGGACGTTTGGTACCTTTGGGTGTTCCGTAACCGGAAACCCAACCCATGGGATCCTCGTAGGGATTTTGTGGCTGGTCGGCATCCGGATAAGCAACGCCGCTGGTCCAGTAATTGCTCTGCCAGATCAGGATGCCGCTGATCTGACGCTGCCAGGATTGCCAAAGCCATACACGCAATTCCGTACCGGGATGATCGATAAACAAAGTACAATAAGGGGCTTTGGGGCCGGTGCAGACATACCACCAGAATTTCTCACCGATTTCGCGACGCTGGCTGGCGGTTTTTTCGTTATAAAGATTAGAAATCACACACCAGATTTCCGGTCCACCAAAAAGGCCCGGTTCCGGCTGCTCGGTTAACATGCGCCTGATGTCCGGACAGGACTGTTTGAGTTTGGCAAACCCATTACTCACAAAAGCGTAATCTTTCGGAGACGGCTCATCAAACCAGTAAATAAAAGCCTCATCCAGCCAACCCTTCTTACGCAAATGCTCCTGCATCTGGTGACAATAGGAATCGAACATGATTTTATATTCCGGCATGTCTTCCGAAAATCCCAGCAACGTCGGCTCATTCCGCGAGTGAAATGTTCCTCCACCCATCCCCGGAATCCCCAGCCGAAAACTGTTAAAATGATAATAATCAATCGCCCGGGCCATCGCCTGGTCCCAGCGGGCAAAATCCAGCTTCGGCGCAAGCTCCTCTGCCGGCAGCAGCGGTTCGGTTCGCTCAACAGCTTCAAAATCACCGTGTTCAATGTATTCCTGATTGGTCTCCGGATTGCTTACGGAAATATCGTCATACCACACCAGCCCCACATGCTCGCCCGTTTCTGTCCATACCGCTCCACGCGCCATAATCCGCACAAAACGAGCTTCTGCCGGAAATTCTATTACCGTCTCATCAAACTCCTGCCATTTGCCGTTACCTTCAAACGACATATCGTAATTCTTACCCGATATCCATTTACCATCCTTATCGTAATGGTTGAGCGCCAAGCCAAACAGTTGCCCGGGAATTGCCGTGCGAAACCAGAATCGAAATCGCAATCCCTGGGGTGGAATTTCAATCAACTTTTGATAAGAAACCGTAACACTTTTTTCCCGATCATCGTCAAAAATCAACAACGAACCCTTTCCACTGTGGGATTCGTTGGTGACTATCCGGGCATTCTCTCCCCAGTTAGCAAAGGGCTCCGGTGGCGGCTTGATGGTTGGCCATTTCACCCCAATCGAATCCATCGGGGCGGGATTGTAAGGTGAAATGTGATGGGCACTGAAATTCGCCAGGTATTTATCCAGCACCGTCCGGCGATCTTCAACCCGCTCCAGATTATGGTAGCGATAAACGTCATTCGCCGAAAATCCAAACGCAGTTGTGCAGGTCATCTTCTCCGGCAGGTCAAAATCATAAACCACCACTTCCAGGGGTACCTCAGCTTGATAGCCACTCGCGGTTAATTTGAGTTTACCGTGATATGTTCCCGCCGCCGCCCCGCCTGGCACCTTTACCCGAACCCACAAAGGCTGATTCTGATTCGCCGGCAGATTAATCCGCTCGCCGGCTTCGAACCTGACCAGCGGATCAGGCCAGTAGCCCGCTACGCTGCTGCCATCGGTGGGCATGGTCACGTTCACATATTGCACCCGCAAAATTTCAATGTTCTCCGCGGCAATAACCTTCCCGCCCGGCCCAGACAAATCACTCCCCTGGATAGCAAAATTCGACAAGCTCAGCTTCGGCCGAATCACCAGTTGAGCTGCTTCCGCTTCATTCCTGGCGGCGCTGATTTTTACCGCTGTGCCGGATTGCCCCGGTGGTAATTTGTCCCTGCCCACTTTCCAACCTGATGAGCACCACCAAAGGGCCGCTTGGGTCGATGTCCCTGAGACCGTCTGTCCTTTCGACTGGTTCAGATAATCTTTCGCCTCGGCCTGCAACGCTGAATTCTCCAGTATCAGCATCAGCATCAGCATAATCACAATCACCAGCTTTTTCATGGTCGGCTCCTTTCAACCTCGTTGGTTAGCGATCATTTATATCTATCATAAACGAAAACACCGGCCCGGCTCCAATAATGACCAATCCAGGTATCCAGCTTAACAAAAAGTGCAAATTCGCACAAGAAAAGACCCCCGTTTTTAGCCGCTAATAAAGCCAGCGGTGAGAATCGAACTCACAACCCTCCGCTTACAAGGCGGAAGCTCTACCGTTGAGCTACACTGGCAACCTCAATCCCTTCACAGTCTAGGCTATCGGCCGTATCGGGTCAACAGTTTAGTTGTTCAGTCGGCCCTTAATTCCAGAAGGAAATCATGTTTCCGTTTGTTGGTTGAACCCGGAAAATCCCCAAAACGTTATTCTTTCGAACCTTCTTCCTTTTTGGGTTTTAGAATATCTCCGGGCGCCTTGAGCAGACCTTCCAGACCCTTGCCCGCTTCCTCCAGAGCTTTACCGCCTTCTTCGATGGCCTTGGTACCTTCCTTCAAAACTTTATCCGTCTGAGTGGTAATCTGACCCAGCGAATCTTCCAGCGAACCCAGTGAGCCCGCCAGGGCCTTGCCCAGTTGATCGGGCAGATCCACACCGCTTTCCAGAATCCCCTTCGCCAATGCCATGAACACCTTTTGAATTACCGTCGCCAGCATCACCGCCTGGTTGTCACCGGTTGAAAGGTTCTCGATAACAATCGGCGCCAGCTTCACCGGAATCACATCAACCTTACCCGGTATCGGCGCCAGCTTCAGATCGGCACTGGCGTTAATAATCTCGATCTTATCCACCCGCACATTCTTACCCGGACCCTTTTTCGCTTTAGTCTCGGTCTTGGTCGCATCCTTCTTTTGCAGCTTCTCGATATTTTTCAGAATCACATTAAAATTACTCTGCAAACCTTTCTGTTCGAACGTAACCTTCACATCTTCCAGCTTGATCGTCCGAACCTGGACTGTATCGCTGATCAGCGAACCCACCTCCACCTGTGTCGAACACAATCCGCAATCGAGAATCTTATCGGTTTCAAATTCCGCCGGATTGTCCACCTCCAAATCACGCAGCGCCACCGAACCGCTCAACAGCGACAAATTCGCACTACCCAGCCTGGTCTCCACCCCCAATGCATAAGTCCCCGCGGTCTCAACGGAATATTTTGTCACCTTATCGGCGTACAATACCACCGCTACCACCACCACAATCACCAACAAAACAATCACCACCAACAACCATTTGATCTTTTTAATCGCTTTCATCATCTCACCTCTCGACTTGTAGTAACCAATTCTCCTTGTAGCGAACCAGGAAAACTGGTCGTGAACATTTTTTACCGAAAAATCAGAACTCAATCATTATATCTGGGATTAACTCAGAAAACCATGTATCTATTTGAAAAATTTTGGCTTTTTCGTCTTTATCAGATATAATCCCTCACTTAACTTTTAGCTTTTATTGTGAGGATTTATATTTTGCTGACTTTAGCCCTGTTTCTGACCAAAGCTGTCGGCATATCGCTTTCCGGTGTAATGGCCCCGGGTGCCGTCACCGCCGCCACCATCGCCTGCGGCACCCGCTCCCGCCATGCCGGTGCCCTGATCGCCGTCGGACACGGCATCGTGGAATTCCCCCTCATGCTGCTGATCATGGCCGGAATGGGAAAAATCTTCCAAATCAATACCGTAAAAATCGCCATCGGTCTGGCAGGTGGTTTTTTCCTGATCTGGATGGCTTGGCAACTACTCCGCGAATCCGGAGAAATGTCCCACACCAATTCCAACAAATATCAGCAAAAAGGCCCCATCGTCTCCGGCATCATCCTCACCGTCGCCAATCCTTATTTCCTGCTCTGGTGGTCCACCCTCGGCCTCGCCCTGGCCACGCAGGCTATCGAACTCGGACGAATCGCCTTCGCTCTCTTTGCCATAATCCATTGGCTTTGCGATCTCTTCTGGCTCGAAGCACTTTCCTGGGCCACCTTCAAAGGCGGACAACTCATCGGCACCAAACACCTCCGCCGCGTACTGCAGTTCTGCGCCGTCATGCTCTTCTTCTTCGCGTTTACGTTCCTCTATGACGCCGGTCATTCACTGATAAATATCTTCTTAGCTAAACCAGCTTAATAGAACTGAATCGCTAAGTTTGTCACTCAATGATAAGCGATTCACCTGTCATTTCCGCCGGTTTTTCCAGACCCATAATATGCAGCGCCGTCGGAATAACATCCGCCAGGCGACCGGCTTCACGCAGCTTGCAGTTTTGATATTTCTTGTCAAAAACAATAAACGGCACCGGGAAAGTAGTATGTGCCGTGAACGGCATGTTGTTGACCACGTCGTACATCAACTCCAGGTTGCCGTGATCCGCGGTGATTATCGCCGATCCGCCCATTTCTTCGATTTTGTCCAGAATCTTGCCGACACATTTATCCACTGTCACCGCCGCCTTCACCGCCGCTTCCATAACTCCGGTGTGCCCCACCATATCCGGATTGGCAAAGTTCACCACCATCACATCATATTCATTGCCGGCCAGACGCTCCAGAACGATTTCGGTAACCTCCGCCGCTGACATCTCCGGCTGCAAATCATAAGTCCTCACCTTCGGCGACGGCACAATCTGACGATCCTCACCCGGAAACGGCGTCTCCGTATAATCGTTGAAAAAGAACGTTACGTGCGCGTATTTCTCCGTTTCCGCACAACGAAACTGCTTCAATCCCAACTGCCCCCAGTAATCACCCACAATATTCTTCATCTTGGGCGGCTTGGGAAACGCCACCGGCGTCTTGATCGTCGCATCATACTCCGTCAGGCAAACATAATACAAATCCGCCCGCACCCCCCGGTCAAAATTGCTGAATTCCTCATCCACAAAGGCCCGCGTAATTTCCCGCGGCCGATCCCCCCGAAAATTGAAAAACACCACCGAATCCCCGTCCTCCACCAACGCCACCGGTTGGGCCTCATCGTCAACTATCAACGTCGGTTCCACAAATTCATCGGTCTTCTCCGCATCATAACTTGCCTGCATCGCTTCCTGGACCGAACTCGCTTTGTTGCCCTTGCCGTAACGCAAACAGCAGTAGGCTTTTTCCACCCGCTCCCACCGCTGATCCCGGTCCATCCCCCAAAAGCGACCCATCACCGAAGCCACCTTACCCACTCCCATTTCCGCCATCTTTTCTTCCACCCGCTTCAAAAAATCTATCCCACTGTTTGGCGGCGTATCACGACCGTCCGTAAAAGCGTGCAGATAAACCCGATCCATATTGTTCCGCTTACACATCTCCAGCAATCCAAACAAATGCTCCAGCAACGAGTGTACTCCCGCATCGCTCACCAATCCAAACAAATGCATCTTGCTGTGCTTTTGCTTACAGTTCTCAATCGCCTTGAGCAATACTTCGTTTTTAAAAAATCCGCCCTCCCGAATCTCCTTGCTCAACCGCATCGATTCCTGATACACAATCCGACCGGCCCCCATATTCTGATGGCCCACTTCCGAATTACCCATCGTTCCCTCCGGCAGGCCCACGTCTTCCCCGCTAGCCTGGATCAAACAATGCGCATAATCCCGCCGCAGCCGATCATCCACCGGCGTGTCCGCCACCCGCGTCGCATCATATTGACACAGCTCCGGATCACCATTATGTCCCCACCCGTCCCGGATAATTAACACAAAAGGTTTCACTCGACATTCCACTTTAACTTGCTCATTTGCCATTTTACAGTCCTATAAATCAATATTTCAGGTTCTTATAGTGCAAACATTCCTGTTTTATCGCCATGTTGCCTGAAACAAACATACATTTCCATCATTTTTCACTCTTAAACGCCGCGAACACTTTATTCGCCATCCGCCAAAAGAGTATAATGCACTAAAGACCTTTTGAGTAACTTTTTTTATAGAATCGCCGTTTTTGGCTGGTAATTGAGCATGAATTTCAAAATCAAAAATCAGCAAAAAACCCTAAAACATCAGCTTTTCACTCTGCTGATCCACTTCGCCAGCCGCCATAACTCCCTGTTGCTGTTTTTCGCTGTCATCTCAATTTCGCTCATCTGCCGAACCTCCCTGCTGCCCGCTCACCTGATTGCCGGTGACCAGCCTGATTCCCTCCGCTTCCTCTCCCCCAGTTGCCAAAACGCCGCCGCCGAAAAACGCTACCTCGACGGCTCCTTACGCGACTACATCTTCACCCTCAACACCACCCAGTCCCAAAATCTCCTCCAGCAGATCGACGACCACATCACCCGCAAATTCTATCAACCCCGACCCCGAAAAATCCTGATCCGCCATGCCCTCGAACAAATGCTCACCACCATCCAGAATAAAAAAGTCCAGAAAACCTTCAACACCCACTACCTCAGAATCCTCCCCCTCAAAAATCAACTCAAAAAAACGCTCCAGCAATTCACCGCTGCTCCGGATAGCAACCTCCCTGAACTCACCGACCTCGTTCAGCAATTATCCATACCCGCCCAAAACGCCGGATTCGGATCAGCCTGGCCCGCTCTCGAACTCGCTTGCGCCCTGGTTGACAACCTCGATGATTATTCTTACGTCCTCACCCCCAACCAACGCAACGATCTCTACCAGAAACTCGACGGTGCCTACGTCGGCATCGGCGTCGATCTCATCTTCGAAGAGCATTACCCCCTCGTTTACGACGTCATCCCTCACAGCCCCGCTCAAAAAATCGGCATCCTCCCCGGCGACCACATCATCACCGTCGCCGGCATCGACATCCGTGACCAGTCCGAAACCGAACTCGCCCAGATCATCACCGGCCCCGAAAACTCCTCAATCGATCTCACCCTTCGTCGCGACAATAAAAATTTCAACTGCCAACTTCGCCGCCAACGTCTCGAATCCCCCAGCGTCCGACAAATCAAAATCCTCCCCCACTCCGACACCGTCGGCTATCTGAAAATCGCCTCCTTCGACCGCGACACCGCCATGGAACTGCTCCGTGCCGTTGACAAACTGAAAAACCTCGGGGCCCAACAACTCATAATCGACCTACGCAAAAACGGCGGCGGCATGGTCACCTCTGCCGTCGATGCCGCCCGACTTTTCCTCGAACAAGGCCGCATCCTCACCGTCCAGTCCGCCCAACAAAACCGACAATACTCTGTTTCTCCCGGCGATTTACCCCCTTGCTCACTGCCGGTTTCCCTGCTCGTGGACCGCGACACCGCCAGTGCCGCCGAAATCTTCGCCGCCGCCCTCAAAGACCACCAACGCGCCCTCCTCATCGGCGAAAAAACCGTCGGCAAAGGTGTCATCCAGACCATCTTCCCCCTAGATAACACCTCCATCGCTCTCTGCCTGACCACCTCTTCCTACCTGCCCCCCAGCAACATCAGCTTCAACCAGATCGGCATCGCACCCGACATCCAAATTACCCGGGACCAACTCACCGCCCCCGGCTCCTGTCCCCCAGCCGCCTGCCAATTCACCAAAATCCGCTAACCTCATCTTCTCACTCACACCGTTTCCTGGTTGAATGAGTTCAAAGCAAAATTCCATTGCTGGTTGGGATTTCTATGTTATAATAATATCCCGGGTTTAAAAATCCGTTTTAGTAAATAGCGTGAAATTCGCATAAAAAATTGGAACAGGAATTGGGGACCATTCATAGGGAACACATGTAAATATTAACCTGATATGAATTATAAGGAGATTATAGCATGGCAAATCCTACACGACGAGAAGTATTAAAAGGAAGCATTGCTTTCTGCTCGGCAGCAGTTTTGGGGCCGGGTCTGATTACCCGGGCCGCGGAGTCCGGCTATAAAGTTAAAGAGATTAAAACGATAAGCATGCAGAACCATTTGTATCACGGCTGGCCGACAGTAACCAGGCTAAAAAACGGTGAGTTGCTGGTGGTTTATTCGGGAGGCCGACAGGGGCATGTATGTCCTTTCGGGCGGGTGGAGATTATGCGTTCGCGTGATGAAGGGAAAACCTGGACTTTTCCTCGCGTGCTCATCGACAGTGACATTGACGACCGCGATGCCGGTGTGATGGAAACCGGCAAGGGTACGATTCTGGTGACGACTTTTTCCTCGCTCGCATATGCCAAGCAGAAGCGGACCAGCACCGACGCACTCTGGAAAGCGGCACATGAGAGGTTGAATGAAAAGCAACGCCAGGCGCAACTCGATAACTGGATGATCCGCTCGACCGACGGCGGCATAAACTTCTCGGCACCGTATCGTGTCCCGCTCAACAGTCCACACGGTCCAATCCAGGGCTCAAACGGCAGATTACTTTACGCCGGTATGGACCTCTGGCACAATGATAAACGCGTGGGAGTATGCGCCAGCGATGATGACGGCCAGAACTGGAAGTGGCTCGCTACGGTTGGTACACGCGAAGGAGACGATTATAAAAATTACCATGAGCTGCATATGGTCGAATGTTCCAGTGGCAGGTTAATCTTGCATATCCGTAATCACAACAAGGTCAATGATCGTGAAACGCTCCAATGCGAATCGTCCGACGGCGGCAAAACCTGGAGCAAACCGCACAGCATCGGCGTGTGGGGTTTACCTTCGTTTCTGTTACGTTTGAACGATGGGCGCCTGCTCATGACTTACGGACACCGCCGTGCTCCCCTGGGCAATCAGGCCAGGATCAGCACCGATCAGGGCGAAACCTGGTCGGAACCGATGATTATTTCTGGGGACGGCACCAGCGGTGATCTCGGTTATCCCAGTACGGTGCAGTTGACGGATGGCTCGTTGTTGACCGTGTGGTATGAAAAAATCAAGTCTCTGCCGTTGGCGGTTCTAAGACAGGCACACTGGACCCTCTCTTGAAAGTTATCGTTTTCTACAATCAATGGTGATCTATTAGACTAAAGCCCTGGTTTATTGAAATTTGCAGGTCCAAAGAAAATTAAGTTTATCTCTTTAACCCGAAAAAACGAACTATGGCTAAAATTAAAACTTCTCGTAAGCAGCCACCGGTAAAGATCAGCTATTCCTTTCTCAAAATTCTCACCGGCTCGGACCTTTCCCTCCGCAGACTCCCCCTCATGTCCGCGATCAGCGTTCATCCCGGCCCTGTTGTCTGGCTTACCGCCTGCGGACATGGCGACGAAGTTGGCGGCATCGTGATTATCCAGGAAGTCTTTAAAAAAATCAAACGTCAACTACTCAACGGTTCGGTACATGCCTTTCCCCTCATGAACCCTATCGGCTTCGAAACCGTTTCCCGGAACATTACCGTCACTCGCGAGGACCTTAATCGCTCCTTCCCCGGCGACCCTAAAGGCTCACTGGGAGAACGCATTGCTCATCGTATCTTCCATACCATCATGCAAACCAGCCCTTCGCTGGTCATTGACCTGCACAACGACTGGATCGAGTCCATCCCTTACACCCTGATCGACCGCTATCCCGGACCAAAACACAAGTCCGTCTATGACCTCTCAAAACAGTTTGCCCGAAAGACCGGCTTCTGTTCCGTCGTAGATACCTATGATTTGATCCGTTCCCTCACCTATAACCTGCTTATCCGCGACGTACCCGCTCTTACCCTCGAATTCAGCGGTGCCAATGTCGTCGATGAAAAAAACGTCACCTATGGTATCGGTGTCATCTGTAATCTGTTGTCCGAACTCAAAATGATCGAATCCCAAAATCCACCTTTCGACTATCCCATTACTAAAACTTATTCCCGCAACAAACTACTCAAGTACTCCGATAAACCCTTCAGCTCCAAAAGCGGCATCGTCCGGTTCCTGGCCGGGCCCGGCGACGAGGTGAAAACCGGACAACCATTGGCTAGAATTGTCAACGCCTTCGGCAAACATCTGGAAACCGTCTTGGCGACAGAAAATGCTCTCGTTCTGGGGCATGCTGATTCTTCGGTTGTTTTTCCCGGCATGCCCATCATGGCCTTCGGCTTGACTTCACCCGATCATTGAAATTCGGCCTCTCAGCGGAAAAAGTAATTTGCAAACGAGGGCGACGCCCCGCATCCCCACCGAGAAAAAATCCATACACCAAACCACCGGCACATCCCGATCGCAGTCGAGGGATCTGATTTTGTAATACTATTCTTCAACTTCTTGTTTTTTATGCACGATTTTTATTTTACATCGTCATAATATGTTAATAATTAACGTCTTATGAATTTTTGACCTCTTCATGAACTTCAGGAGCTTCATGGT
>JAFGSR010000038.1 GCA_016934515.1 Sedimentisphaerales bacterium | reverse complement strand
GGGGGGGGGGCAGTGGCGGGGTCAGTTGATTCCCAAAAGCGGTGATGATAAGGGATATATTACCTATGGGGCTTACGGAGTGGGAGCGAAGCCGGTGCTGCTGGGTTCGGTGAGCAGGAATGATCCGGCGGACTGGCAGCAGGAAGAAGGGGGGATCTGGTCAACGGTACCGCCGGTATTCAGCGAAGCTGAGACGATATGCGATCTGGGTGCCCGGACGTGGTTAGTTCATCGGGAAGGGCAGGCGGAGGTCGGTACGACGGTTTTGGCGGCGAAGGAGAATGCCGGAGCGGTCTATCGTTTGGAATGTACCCAAAGAGGTGAAACCGGTAATCAGATTCAGCTTTTTGCAAGGCAACTGCCGGTGAAGAAGGGAGAATATTATCAGTTTCGTTTTCGGGCGCGCTGTGATAAAGCATTTGTTGTGCATCCGGGAAATCTGGTTTTGATGAAACAAGACCCGCCCTGGAGCGGTTACGGCAGTTGCGAGTTTGCCAAGATGGAGATGGGCAGCGAATGGTGTGAATATTCGGTGCGTTTTCGGGCGTCGGTAACTGCGCAGGACGGGCGGATTACGTTTTTTCTGGGGAATATATTGCCGGGAGGTGCTGCGTTTTTCTTTGAGCCGGGAGAGTTGAAACGGCTGCGGTGCAGTCAGGCGGAACCGATTACCTGCGATGTGGGGAATATTATACTTGATGAGGGGGAGTCGGTGGGTGTGAAAAAATGGGGGCGGGAAGAATTGAAGCAGGAGAGGGATTACTGGTATGATGGCACGGCTGGTCTGGTGCGGATGCGTTGCCGGGCCAATCCGGCGAAGCTGTACCGGAGTATTGAGTTGGCGCTTTGCCGACATATAATCGATCAGAGCGGCTGCAGTTATGTGGCGTATGATGGGCTGGCGCTGCGGTATGGTGCGGCGCACGGGATCGGGGGCGGGAATATCCACCATATCAGGGCGCGAAATTGTGATATTTCGTATATTGGCGGCGGGCATCAGTTAACGAGGGCGGACGGGCATCCGGTGCGATATGGCAATGGGATCGAGTTCTGGGGCAATGCCCATGATTGTCTGGTGGAGCGGTGCCGGTTGTGGGAGATTTATGATGCGGCGTTGACCAACCAGAATAACGGTCCCAATGTGCAGCAATACCGGATAACGTATCGGCAGAATGTGATTTGGAACAGCGAGTATTCGTTTGAATACTGGAACCGGCCGGAGAATTCGCGGACGCATCATATTTGCTTCGAAAACAATACGTGTGTGAAGGCGGGGTATGGGTGGGGTCACGGTCAGCGGCCGGATCCGAGCGGTCGGCATTTGTGTTTTTATAGCAGTCCGGCGCCTGCGGAAGAGGTGTCAATTCGGAACAATATTTTTTTTGAGGCGAAGGGAAATGCTTTTTATGCCCCCGGCTGGTCGCGGGAGGCGTTGCGGAAGCTGGTGATGGGTCATAACTGCTGGTATCAGACCGGCGGGGTGATGATCAATTTGCCGGGGCAGGGATTCGGCATGGAACAGTTTGTTGAGTATCAGAAGGAATGGGGCCAAGAGGAGCATTCCATCTGTGTCAATCCGCTGTTGGTGAATGTGGGCGGGGGAGACTTTCATCTGAGGTCCGAGTCCGGCTGTGTCGATGCGGGGGCGGAAGTGGGGCTGACGAAAGACTTTGAAGGGGTATCGATACCGCAGGGGACGGGGGCGGATATCGGGGCGTATGAGTTTGAGCGGAAATAGGGATTTATTTGACTTGCCGGATTTTGGTTTACTGGTTAGAATGGTTCTGTATTTTTTGGTGACAGGTTTGGACTTTTCGAAACTCATCCGGATTGTGGAGGCGTTAGATTATGCAAAATTCAGGTATGATGTTGGCACAGATGTCAGAAGAAACCACGAAACAAATTGGCGAGATGTATAAGGTGCTGGAAGAGGTGCCTAGCTGGGGTTTGAAAGCCGTGGTTATGCTGTCGATTTTTACGGCGGTGGGAGTTATTGTTTTGTGGCAGCGGCAGAAGCAGATTGCCAAGAATCAGGTTGATGTGGCGAAACTGCTTGAGCAGCTTATCGAGAAGAAATAGTTCCGAGTGCAGCTTTGCGGGGAGGTTGACTGCGGCGTGTGGGGGCGGGGGTTGTTGTGGAGCAGGGTCAGCCTCAAGGGTACTTGGCGGCGCCCCCCGGTTCATTTGTCGCTCCTGGTTAGTCGAGAAAAACCGCGCGCTCACTATTTATTTTGGGGGTGCTTTAGCTTTTTTTGAGAACTTTTTCAGGATGTCAAAGCCATTTTTTATTGCGACATCCTCAAAGTTCATGGCTTCGTGGATATCGATGCCATCAAACTTATATTTATGTAAGCGTGTTGCCCAGAGGTCCATTTGTTTATCAAGCTCATCATAGGAATGAGGTAACCACTCGGAAAAGAGTAAGAGTTTGCACCGGTCTTTGCAGTAATCCTGATAGGTTTTAGCGGTCCAATCGAAAAGATTTTCGCCTTGCTGCAGAACGATATCTTTTTTGGCTTTCCAGTAGGGGGTATTCGGGTCGGAGACGAGTTCGTAATCACCAAGGATAAACGCATCGGCTATACCTTCATCCACGAGTTGTTTCCAATGGTTGGTGTAACGGGCAACCACGTTTGTGCCAAAATAAGAGATTGCGGAGTGATGAGTATGTTTGCCCAGTTGTAATCCGATCCATAATTCTTTTTTCTGCTGGTGGCAGAGGTCGGCGAGCTCTTTGTATAATTGATTCATGAATTGGCCTTTAATATCATGCCAGGCGTTTTTGTCGAAGTTTTCAGCGGAACGGATATCAACGCCATATTTTGCTTTATAGGCATCGACGATCGGTTGGCCATAGCCGTAATAATCCAACTGCGTAACATTGGGCATGTGTCGGCAATGGGCACTGGTTGAGCAATGAATGCCGTCCGCCCCGAGAGCGAGCAGTTCTTTGGCCTGGGCGACGCGAAAAGCCCGGGCCTGGGGCCAGGCATAATTGATCAGACCGTGAAAATAGGTTTTTCCGTCCTTGCCGGTCCACTGGCAATATGGATGTTCGTCAATGAATTTGGACCTATGGCCTGGGTAATAATCATCAAAAATATCAATCCAGATGATAACTTTCATGCCGCGTTTGTGGCCTTGGCGGATGAAGACTTCGGGCGGATTGAAATCCTCGATGACTTTGGCATATTTTTCACTCAAATCCGTATATAGTTTAATGGCTTTTTCACGGTCTTTTATATTGTTAGGGTATTTATTGAAATTATCCAGGTCGAATGACATGGGATAGCTTAATTTTGTTCGATAAGGTAGCAAGCCCATGTCACCCATGCGTACAAGCAAGGTATCGCACCCGTTTATATGGAGCAGGTTTACCAATTCTTCAACATCAGCCTCGGTCATCTGATGCTTACGTATCAAGACTTCATCGTTAACATCAATATCAACGATGACCTCAGGTGTCCAGGTGTGCGGGGAGGGAGCCTTTTTCGGCGGATTGTTTTGGTTGTTGCTTTGGGCACTTGCATACGGTTCGGGGAGTCGAAGGTGAGTCCAGTTGTTGGTGATTTTTGTCAGGGCCGGGGGCAGATTTCCCAAGTGGCCGTGAACAATGCCCCGCCATTTGCCATTTTCTTTGAAGAGAGCAAAATCAATCCGTTCGGGAAGGTCGATAGAGAGAGAATCTGTTTGGAATGATTTGAGACCACCGCAAGCCAAGGCTTCGAGTTGGCCTTGATCGTCGAGGCGAACCGCAGCGATACCGATGGCGTCGAAGCTGATGGTTTGACCTTTGAGGTGGATGGTTTTTTTGACAGGATCGCCCATGACATCATTTTGTCCGGAGGCGAGAATGACGGTGCCGTCGATGAGTTGGCATTGGCCGCTGGGTTTGGGCATCATTGAAGGTGGATAGCCTCCATCAGAGTGCATGGTACATGATGTCTGGGGGAATATTTTTTCGGTTTTTAATTGCGCAATTACATTTTTAGCGCAAGTGTCAATATCATAGTGTTTCATTTGTGCAGGTAGGGCGGTTTTTCCATCGATAGGTTTACCTTCGAAATCCATGGTCCAATCGCCGATGCAATAGAGTTTTGTTTTGTCCTTTTCGGCGGCTTTTTGGAAAAACTCAGCGACCAGCGGGCGTTCGTATTGCGGATGATAGAGGATGGCTGCGGCATAGGACTGTGCGCCGTACCGGATGGTGCCATCGGGGGCGATTATGAGAGCCTGGTTGGCGATTTCGCTGGATGGAATCAAGTCCGCGTAAAAGCCTGCTTTCCATAAGGCGTTGCTAAGTTCCATGCCGACATCGGCAAAAGTCTGGCTTTGGGTCCAGTTCAAGGCGGCAGGATGTCCGAAAATCAGCGCTACGGGGCAGTCAATGGGTGTCGCTGAAATGTAATTTAGTAACTGAACCCTGGTTTCAGCGCGGAATAAATTGCTGTCAAGCAGGTTTGTTGCATAGTCGGCGCTTTTGCTATCAGATGTAGGCCAGCGGGGATGGTAATTCAAACGTCCGCCACCGAGAACAGCTCGCCAAAGATGCTCTTCATAGGGAAGGATCGAACTGTCGTAGAACATATTGTACCAAAGGGGACTGTGCCACTTTTTTGCTAATGCGGTACGTGCACAAAACGGAGCGGACTCGTCGGTCTGAGCCAAGTCGCGTTTGCAGAACCACCAATCGAGACCGTTTTTGAATATTTCGTGTTTACCCGGATAAGCATACCAGGTGGGGTGGGTTGCGACCATGGCATCTTGGCCGAGGTATTGCTTGACAGCGTCATAGTGATCGTTTTCGATTTGGCTATTACGCTGCCAGTACATTTGCATATAGTGGTTTACCGCTGAGGCTCTTTCGTTTTCTTTGCCTTGCTCGCCGATATACATCAGCAGCATATCCTGCAAGAGGTCGTGGCCCGGGCGTTTTTGGGCATAGGCATCGGCCATGAATGGCGAGTACCAAAGGTCGTAAGAATTATTTATTATTCTGCCGGGGAAACCCCATTCATCTTTGCAGGAACCGGCGAGGGAGGCGTCAGAATACTGCATGATAAGTTCGCGTTGATAGGAGAGTAAGTGGGGAGAAAAGAGGTCTGGTGTATAGATGGTGACCGCAACTAAGGCACAGGCGGTGCGGCCCCGGTCAGTTGAGTTACATTCAAGCGTTATTTCCAAGGCGTGGTTTTTTTTCTGCGTGTGAGATCGTTTGGTGATGTCCGTAACCGTGCCCGCCTGGGCGAGGCCGTTTTCCTTTTGATAAGAATAGACGCGCTGCAATTTGATCGAGAGGGGGTCATATTTGGGTCCATCACGAAAGGTATAATGATCGCTGAAACCAATAGAGTCCACGGTCAACATTACGCTGCCGGTCGCTTTGAGTGGAGCCTCGCGAAGCAAGACTATCTGTTGCAACTCATCGGGGTAGCGTTCTTTGAAGGCCTTTCTGGCAAGGCGTAAATCCAAATCCAGCACCATTGGCATTCCTTTTTTGAGTGCATATTCGGAAGCGTCCTTAAGCAGGTCATGAATTTTTGGGTCTTTTAATTGGCCGGGAACGCGCAAGCTGGTTGTCAGCAAAGCAATGGGTGTATATTTTTCTTGTAGATCAAGGAAGCGTTTGTAGCCTTGCGGTTTTAATTCCTGATCCATCCAGAACCAGCAACCGATCGACGGCCAAGATTTTTTGATGACATTGTGCTCCTGGTTGGGCAGAGTGACCTGAACGGAACGAAGGGCAGGTTGATCGCTAAAAGCCAGAGTGGCAGTCAGTGCTACGGTTAAAGTAAGTATAGATAGCTGTAATTTCCCATGTAACATGGCATATCCTTTATCAGTTAGGTTGTCGCCGCTGGTGTATTCGTAGGTGACGTTGCGGGCGTGGGCAATATTGTTGTCGCTGCGATTGTTCAAGGTTAAACGGTTTCCTAAGCTATTATAGGCCCAAATGGCGGGCGTATCTTGTCCCTAAGTTCTCCATGAAGAGGAAAATGGGACAGGATACCTTATAATTGATCTGGGCGGGCCAATCAAGTTTTTTTCACCTGTGGATTGGGTAAGTGTAAAAGGTTAGTGCCGGCCAGAGGTATATGGGCTGCCCAGATGAGCATTTCTGGATCGATTGCCAGTATCTGTATCAAAGGCAAATAGTAAGAATTATCTTGACATATAGGCAAAATACCATGATAATGAACGTGTATTAAAACATGAGATTTGCATTTCACCTGTAGAATTGACAATTCAGTTTATTTCGTTCTGACAAAACTGTTTTTTGGCGGAATTAATGGCCGCTGTTCATTTTTTTTAGCTAGTTTTGTTAGGATTATATGCGCTTAAAATGACGTGGCGAGGCTATGTTTGTGGGCATGGTTTTTCGAAAAACGGCGTGATTTTCATTTTCATGTCTGCATTTAGCAAATTAGACCCAGGGAGCGTTGACTGACCGGAAGGTTCGTTTGTGGTCCGTGCCCGGGGATGAGCTATAAACGTATTTATTTTACACGATTTTTTTGGAGGTGCGAGTCATGAAAAATTTTAAAGTGAATTTCTGGTTAGTTGTTGTTGTATTTGTTTTAATGGTCAACTGGTGCGTAATGCCGGCCTATGCGGTGCAGGTTTTGTATCAGTCGTGGGACACCAATATCTATCTGGGCAAGCCTTTTAATACCCTGGAGTTTGAAGACCCCTTTGCGGTGGGCAAGTATGTTCAGGGTTATCAGGTATTGGATTGGCGGGACGCTGATTATAATAAGCCCGGGCATCCGACCTATGATGAATGGACGGTTGGGGGTGGCGGGACAATAGATGGTAACGTAAATGAAATCTGGATGCGTCAGAGCGGCCAGACCATCACGACCACAACAGTGATTCCGAGCACGGTGATTTCCGTTCATCTGGTGGGAGATAATAATGATGGTAAAGCCGAGGTAATAGTGGACGGCGTATTAAAAGCCCGGCTGGATATGGGCAACCGCAACGGTTCGAGGACGGCTCTGGTTCTTGTTAGGTACCTGGGCTGGAGCGTGCACACTATCAATGTGAGCGACATGGGCAAAGGGCCGAGCAATCTTGGGGATGATGTTGCGACATTGGGAGCATGTGCGCTGGGATATCGTAAAGGATTTCCGCGATTCTGGTATCCCGACGGTATTATCCGGATTTACCCCACGTGGGACTACATTGGCAATGTGGACATTCCGGTGACAGTTCCGATGGGTTACTGGAGCGGTTGGTGGTGGTGGTATCATCAAGGTTACTGGTACCGTCCGTGGTATGGAGGGATTGGGTATTATAATCCCTGGTGCCTGTATTACTATCCCTATTGGAAGTATTGGGACTACTGGCCCTATTATCGCTATTATTCGCCCTGGTGGAAATACTGGCGTTGGTGGGGCGGGCCATATTTCTGGGGATATAAGAAGTGTCTGCATTACCGTTATCTGCATTGGAGGCCGGTAACTGTGTATTGGTGGGGTTGGTACTGGGATCCGCCGGGAGAAGGTAATTGCGTGGAACTGTTGCTGATGGCGGATGAAGAAGACCCCGGAGGTGGTCGAATTCTGCCGGTTACAGATGAGGTGGTCAATAATCTCTTTGTTGACCAACACCAGTTTACCGTCAACGGTGAACAGGACGATTATATGAATACCGGTGATTATACACCACTGGATTGGGTAGAAGTAGGAACGGGTGGTAGTAGTCTGCGTAGCCACTTTGAAAGCATCACTGGTGCCGAACCCAATGAGGTAGATGCCTTCATGGAAAGTGAGATTGTTAAGAAGTTGATACAAAATACTGAGGATAATCCTACGGCGAAAGTAGGCTTCCAGTATGCTTCATGGCGACATGATCAGTTTGTTGCGCCTTTGGAGATTTCTCCGGAGATAGGGTATGTTACCGAGAATGGTGACGAGCTTGAGTGTCAGGTTAAGCTTACGGCGCCGCCGATGTCTATGACGGGGACCAAAGTGACGGTGATTCCCAGCAGTCCGTTGCTACAACTGGGTTCCGGCGGCGGTTCGTATATGCCCCCGGGCCAAAAACTGGTGCTAGTCTATACTCCAAGTACCTGGGAGACCGCCCAGATGATTCAGGTCAAGGCCCCGGACAATAGTTCGGTCGAAGGCGGAAACATTACTGCTTTTGTAAGCTTTGCACTTAGCGACGATATGAACAACTATGAGCGACAAGGTGTGAGTATGGAGGTTGTTGTTCAGGACAACGAACCCGGAGGTTTGGGATTTGCTGAAAGTGATACTAACCATGACGGTAAAGTGAATCTACTTGATTTGTCTCAAATGGCTGACGAATGGCTCAGTTGTACTGATCCAGATCAGACGCCGACGCCTTAGTAACTTGATTACATCAGTTGTGGTTTCGATGGTAGTACCAAGGTGCCTGTGGTATATTAAACTGCAGGCACCTTTTTTTATGTACGAGCTGTCAGGTTGGCGATTGAAATTCAGGATTGTGGTATTTATCAACAGGGTTGTCTGTGATATTATTGGTGTGGGTAGAGTTGTTTGATTGAGTAGTTTAGCAGGAGATGTGGGTGGTGGGGAGAGGTCCGGTGAGGTGAGGAATGCTGTAAAGGGTTGTTATTTAAGGTTTTATGTTGTTAGCGGGTGGTGGGGTTTTGGTTGTGTGTAGTTTGGTGAGGCTGAGAGAGCTGTTTTTTAGTACTGATAGGGGGTTTAATTTGATTCAGTCCGATAAAATAGTAAAGTTTTATAGCGGGAAAGGCCGAAATTAAGTAAAGAAGCAAGTTGATAGTTTTTTTCGTAACCTGTTGTGAGAGTGAGAATTGGCGTTTGTGACTTAAGGTTTTTGATTATGGGACGGGTGTGTTTTATGGCAGTACCAGTTGATTAAAAAGGAATTGAAAAGCGGGTATCCAAACAGCAACAGAAGCGGATGAAAACAGACGTTTAAGTGAAGGGCAGCAAATTCGACCCTAACAAGAATGAGCATACTAGGGGTGTAAGCAATGGCCGGGGTTTGGATGAGGTGATTTATGCGCTGTATCGCTATTATCAACCAAAAAGGTGGTTGTGGTAAAACCACAGTGGTGACGAATCTGTCGGCATGTCTGGCCACTCAGGGTAAGCGGACGCTGCTGGTGGATATGGACCCGCAATCCCATTGTGCGGTAGGATTGGCAGTTCCGGAAGAACAGATTGAGCGTAATATATATGATGTGTTGATATCAGCGTACTCGGAGACGAAAACGGAGCTGAAGAATATTGTGTGGCAGATTGCGCAGAATTTTGATTTGGCTCCGTCGGGGATAGAGTTGGCGGCGTTGGAGCCTCAGTTGTCGGGGCAGGATCGTCGGGAAGAGTGTTTGAAGTATGTTTTGGAACAGGAAGCGGGCGGGTATGATTATGTACTGATAGATTGTCCGCCGAGTGTGGGGCTGTTGACGTTTAACGCGTTGCGGGCGGCGGATGAGGTGATAATTCCGGTGGAGACGGGATATTTTGCGTTGCATGGCCTTTCCCGTCAGATGGAGACGTTGGAGGTTTTGAAGAAGCAGTGTCAGCAGGAGATTGATATTCGGGTGCTGGCGACGATGTATGATGTACGAACGAAGTTGGCGCGGGAAGTGCTGAGCGAGATGAAGAAGCAGTTCGGTCAGTTTATGTTCAAGACGATAATTAATTTTAATACGAAGCTGAAGGAAGCGTCGAGTTTTGGTCAGGCGATAAGTGAATATGATCCGGGTAGTAAGGGGATGCGGGATTTTATGGCGTTATCGCGAACGATAATCGAGGCGGAGCAGGAGCATCAGGTGACGATGGGAGTGGAAAGCGTGGAGATGCAACTGGAGCAGATGAGCCGATCGGCGGATGAGTTGGTTTGCGAGGCCAGCGCAATGGTGGGTGAAAAGACGGCGTTTCAGCAAGAGAAGATGAGTAAGGCGACGGTCCAGGAAAAGATTGATATTTTTTATGGAGTTCGACAGCGGCAGGGGATGGTAGAGTTTGTGGCGTTGTATCCGAAGGCTAAACAGGTTCAGATTGCGGGAGATTTCAATGGGTGGGATCCGCAGAAGACGCCGCTGTCGGGTGATTCGGAGATGGGGGAGTGGAAGGTTTCGATGCCGTTGGGATTGGGGCGGTATAAGTATCGTTATGTAGTGGATGGGCGATGGCAGCAGGATCCGTATAATGAAGTGACGGAGGATAATCCATTTGGTGAGCGTAACTCAGTATTAGAGGTCAAGTAGGAAGCTGGATGTCACAACGGTTACCGGAAGAACAGAGTCGCGGGATAGAATCTGTAGTGCAGTTTTATTTATCTCAATCGTCAGGAGTTGGATTGGGTAAGCCGAAGCGACAGGGTCCGGGGCAGCGGGAAGAGGTTGCTGGTGTTGAAGGAGGAGGTGTTGCGGGGAAATCCATCGGCGGGGTTGGGAGTGGTGAATCGAGTGAAGTTGGTTCAGATGCCAGTGGAGGGGCGGGATTAAATGAGAAATTTGTTTCTGAGGAAGCGAAGGGGATTTGTTCGGGTGATGATTGTGGCGAGGAGGTGATGAAGGGGGGTGGAGATGATGTGGGGGATTCAGTTGAGTCGAGTGAATTTGTCCGGCGGGGCAGGCGGGGGTTGTCATCGGTGATTTTGCTGGCGGATCATCTGGCAGGCGGTGGAATTGGTGCGGTTAAGGAATTTTCGCGGCAGTGGGCGGCGAAGAATGAATGGGTGGGACTGATAAGGATTAGTGATGAAGGGGTGGAGTTGTCGGAATTTTCGGGGCAGTTGTCGGAGGAGGGGTTGGTAAGTTCGGCGGAGCTGGATGAGCTGTTTGGGGTAAGCGGTGGGGAGGAATTGCCAGAGATTGGGGAAGATGATTTTGGTCGGGTGGATGAGGGTACGATTTTTGAGGGACTGGACATTATTCGGGAGCGGTCGGATACGCTGTTGATAGATATTGGGCGGGACATGTTGGCGGAAGAGGAAGGCTTGCTGGCGGTTAGCCGACATGTGGTGGTGTTCGCCAGTGAGGAGACGGATGATATTCTGGGGGCGTACAAGGCGATTAAGTGGTTGGGGCCGGCGGCGTGGAAAGATAAGGATGTTTCGGTTTTTGTAACGGGAGTGGAGACGGAGCAGGCGGGCCGGGAGGTTCACCGTAAGTTATCGGAGACGGCGTGGGAGTTTTTGGGGATTAAGTTGAACTGGGCGGGCTGGTTAGTGGGGTCGGTGGTGGCGAGCGGCGAAAAAATTCTGGTGCATGGTGATGATGTAGAAGCTGCTGTGGGAGCAGTGCTGGAATTTGTCGGGCAGCGGGGTGTTGTGGAATTGAGGAAGGCTGAAGAAGCGGCGGACGAGACGGGGAAGGTGGATAAGCAGGAGACGGAGTGGGCGGAAAAGAATTATAGTCAGGAAGATCAGTTGAAAGATAAGGTTGAAGAAGATGCTACTCAGTCAACCAGGAGTGGTTCGGAAATTTTGGAGAGCGAGGAGATTTGCCAAGAGTGTCCGAGTCGGTCGGTGGATGAGGGAGCACATGTTGTTAGCGGGCCGGTCGGTCAAGGTCGCCCGCTACCTTTGACAGCATTGGCGGTGGATAAGCTGCCGCAAGATGATAAACGATTGTGTGATGAGTTGGTGTTGGGGCTGCCACGCTGGTTGACGGTGGTGCCGACGGCGTTGGCGGTGCCGTTGTGTCTGCCGGCGGAGTTTGACCGGTCGCTGCGGATTTTGCTGGATGGGGGTGGTCGGCTGCAGGTGTTGGCGGTGAAGATGTCGGGGGAGGGAGAGGTTTTGGGTAGGGCGCTGCGGTTGCGGAAGTGGCTGAGGGATAATATGGAGATGGTGGTGGCGCACTGTCGGCAGATAAAGATTGACCGGGCGCTGGAGGTGGGGGTGATATTGGTGGTCGGTGGGGCGGCGGAGAATATGCGGCAGAGCTGTTCGCAGCTAAGCGATTTTCCGTGTCAGGTTCTGCAGGTGCATTTGCTGCAGAGCGAACTGGGCAATTCAGTGCTGGTGGTGTAATAGAAATGACGAATGACGAAGCCAGAATGTCGAATCAATGACGAATGACGAATAACGAATAATGATCTGTAGCAGGAAGTCAGCAAAAAACATTCTTGCTAGAGAGTCATTTCGGAATAACGGGGCAAAAAAAGCTAACGGTCTTGCCAGATTAATTGTCAGTAGTTACTGAGAAGCCAAGAAAAAAGAACCTAGAGGAGGTTGATACCGGCGGCTTTGCAACGGTTGCGGGTGTCGATGGGCCAGATGCTGGCGTGGACTTCGCCGATGTGGAGTTTTTGCAGGAAGAGCATGCAGAGTCGGGATTGTCCGATGCCGCCGCCGATGGTGAGGGGGAATTCATCGTTGAGCAGTCGTTTGTGCCATTCGAATTCTGTGCGGTCGAGGGCGTTGCGGATTTCGAGCTGTTTGAGTAGGGAGTCTTTGTCCACACGGATACCCATGGAACTGAGTTCGAAGGCGCGGTTGAGCAGGGGGTTCCAGACGAAGATGTCGCCGTTGAGACCGCATTTGCCGTCGTTGGTGGGGGTGACCCAGTCGTCGTAGTCGGGGGCGCGGCCATCGTGGGGATTGCCATCGGGGAGTTGATTGCCGATGCCGATGATGAAGGCGGCACGGTGTTGCTGGAGGGCGCGGTTTTCTCTTTCGCGGGTTTCCAGGTCGGGATATTGTTGGGCCAGGTCTTCGGTGTGGATGAAGGTTATCTCATCAGGGAGGAAAGGTTCGAGGTTGGGGTATTTTTGGTGGACAGCGGCTTCGGTAGCTTTGATGGTGCTGTAGATGGATCGGACGATGTCTTTGAGGAAGTCGAGGTTGCGATCCTGAGCGTTAATAACTCGTTCCCAGTCCCACTGGTCAACGTAAAGGGAATGGATGTTGTCGAGTGATTCCTCATCGGGACGGATGGCGGTCATGTCGGTGTAGAGTCCTTCGCCGTAGCTGAAGCCGTAATCGGCCAAGACCATGCGTTTCCATTTGGCCAGGGAGAAGACGACTTCGGCGTCGGAAGAGTCCTGTTTGACCTGGAAGGTTACTTTTCTTTCGATGCCGTTGAGGTCATCGTTGACCCCGGAGCCTTTGCGGACGAACAGGGGAGCGGAGACGCGTTGGAGGTTGAGAGCCAGGGCAAGATTATCCTGGAAGAAGTCCTTGACGAACTTGATGGCTATTTCGGTTTCTCTGAGTGAGAGTTTTGAGCGGTAATTTTTGTCAAGATACAGGTCAGTCATTATTTTCTCCGGTTATTTAGTTCGGCCCGAGTCGTGATGGCACGTGTCATCCTCATTTTCTGTATTATTTGCCCAATATTCAGCAAACGAAGTATACTAGTGGAAATTGATTTGGATTTCAAGTGTGGACTTGTTGAATGAGTTTTTGGGTGAATAAAGATGGTGTGGGTGTTAAGATGGCGGCGATATGGGAAAGCGACAGATTAGATGGGTTTGTGTGGGAGCGGCGATGGTGGTGCCGTTGTTGGGAACGCTGATTTATTTTGTGATATTACCGGGTGGGGCGGTTTCGCAGGTGGTTTATGGTGCGACGAAGTTTTTTACGCTGGTGTTTCCGCTGGGGGTGTATTTTTTGCTGGAGCGGAGGTGGCAGCGGGAGGGCGTGGAGCGGTCAGCGGGTTGGGACTGGGGCAAGCAGGTTCGAGCGTTGCCGGTGGGGGTGTTGACGGGATTGTTGATAGGGGGGGTAATGGTGGGGCTGTTCGAGTTGAGCAGTATGGGTGATTATGTGCGGCGATACAGTGAAACGGTACGAGGCAAAGCGGTGGGGCTGGGGGTGCTGGAGCATTACTGGTTGTTTGGGGCGTTTATTTCAGTGGGGCACTCGCTGCTGGAGGAGTATTACTGGCGGTGGTATGTTTTTGGTAGATTGAGCGGGCTGGTGCGGCCGGGTTGGGCTTATTTTCTGGGCTCGTTAGCGTTTGCGGGGCATCATTACGTGTTGCTGGGCAGTTTTTTTTCGTGGCCTGGAGCATTGGTTTTTGGGACGTGCGTGGGGATCGGCGGCGGGCTTTGGTGTTGGCTTTATCGGCGGTGGGGGACGCTGGCGGGCTGTTGGGTGTCGCATTTTCTGGTGGACGCGGCGATTTTTTATGTGGGAGGGCGGATATTGATGTGAACCGGGTGAAATTGAGTATTGACAGGGGCGGCTGAAGTGTTTAAATTACCTTTTCATTCAGGGCGATTAGCTCAGTTGGCTAGAGCGCCTGCTCGACATGCAGGAGGTCACAGGTTCAAGTCCCGTATCGCCCAGTGTTGTAACTTAAGAGCTGAACGCAATTTAGCGTACTTGCCTGTGTAGGGCAGTGCGGCTCGGGAAGCAAGAAAAAGTGGTAATTACCACTTTCTTTGCGAAAGGAGCTGCATATGTCTACTACAAATTCAACTCGAATACCATCGTATCGTCTCCGCAAGCCCAGCGGCCTTGCGGTTGTGCGCCTTAACGGCAGGGATTTCTATCTCGGTAAACACGGTTCGCCAGAAAGCAGGAATAAGTACGAGCAGTTAGTTGCAGAATGGCTCACCAACAATCAACAAATACTTAGCTGCAACGGCTCCGAGCCCCCGGCTGATCTGACTGTGAATGAACTGTTCCTAGCCTACTGGTGACATGCTGAGTCATACTACCGCAAGAATGGTGAGCCAACCAGTGAGCAAGGATTGATTAAGCTGGCGGTTCGGCCCCTGGTGGAACTGTACGGTAGAACACCTGTTTCAGCTATTGGACCTTTGGCATTGAAAACTGTTCGTCAAAGAATGGTTGACAAGGACATTTCACTGAACGTGGTCAACAAGTTTGTCGGTATTATCAAACGTATGTTCAAATGGGGCTCGGAAAACGAATTGCTGGCACCTGGTGCATATCATGGTTTGCAATCCGTGAGTAATCTGCGCCCAGGCCGATCTATGGCCCGTGAGACCGATCCAGTCACATCTGTTCCAGAAGCTGATATTGACGCTGTTTTGCCTTTTTTGTCTCCTCAGCTGCAAGTTATAATCCGGCTTCAGCTATTGACTGGCATGAGGCCTGGCGAGGCCACGCACCTATAATTATGTAAATTTCATTTGCAGACGCATTGTTAAAGATGAAGCCATTTCAGAAGATTTGACACAGGATAGCTTTGTGAAAGCAATTGAAAACATTAATACTTTTAATGCAAATGACCCTAACTCAAGCTTTAAGTCTTTTATCAGAGTAATTGCATACCGCATTCGCAATTCTCGAGCCAGTTGAGCGCACTATTTTTCTGCTTTGCGTTTGTCAGCATGGCCCAGTGCCTTCTGTCTCCTGCGTCCATCTGCATCATAGTACAGCAGATAGTACGTGTACTTTTGACCATCATGTGATGGTCTCTTCCATAGCCTTACCAGCTTTCTCATGATATCCTCCTTTCTGATGCTGGCACAGGCTCGGATTAGCTCGAAACTCATTGTAGCATTTATGGTCAAAAAGAAAATGGTATGTTTGAATCACTGGCGTAATATCTGGGTTAATCTCAAAATAGCGAGTTAAGATGCCCTCAATATAATTTTCTGTGAGAACAAACATAGGATAGGAGCTTTTAGCGGGTATCTGCCATTAAAAAGTCTAGAGCTTGTTGAATATTCGCAGATACAAAGTTTTCAGAAGTGATATAGTCTTGCGTTCGTGATATCAGAAGGCATCGCTTGGCCTCTATTATTTCAGCGGCTTTTCTGAAACGGCTGACATCATCGGAATCAGGCGAACTTGTCAATTTGACTTCTATAGCGTAAAGCCTGCCGCCGAAATCCAATATCAGGTCAATTTCATACTTGTCCGACGTTCTTAAATAATAAGGATTGAATACCTTGTCGGCCGCTTTAAGGTTATTGATAATTTGTTCAACGACGAAACCTTCCCAGCTGGCGCCGACCCAGGGTTGACTGAACAGATTATCCATATCCCTGACCTGCATCAGGGTATGCAGCAGCCCACTGTCCCTCCAGTATATTTTGGGAGATTTTCTGATGCGTTTGGAAATATTAGCGGTATAAGGCTCCAGAAGCCTCACAATAAAACAGCCCTGAATATACTCCAGATAGCTGTTGATGGTCTGGTAATTCAAACCAATACTCGAACCTATCTGGGAGGCATTCCAGTTCTGGCCGTGTACAGCAGCTATCATTTTCATGAGCCGCTGTATGGTCATCGGCTTGGCGGGTAAGCCCCATTGCGGCAGATCACGTTGGGCCAGCAAAGTAATGTAGTCATTCTGCCAGTAAAAATATTGGCTTGAGTCAAGAATGCCGCCATCAGGATAACCGCCATAAAGCCAAAGGTCATCCACCGGCATCTTCGGCAATTCGTGCAGTATAAAAGGGGTGAGCTCAACAAGTCCGAGTCGACCAGCCAGTGATTCCGATACCTGCTGCATAAGCGCCGGCGACACTGAACCCAGTATCATGAAACGGCCCATACGTCTACGCTGCTTATCAATGGCGGAACGCAGACGGGGAAATATCTCCGGTACAGTTTGTGCTTCATCAAGTATGATGAGCTTGTCCGAATTGATTATATCAGGCCACTGGGCGTCGAGCTTGATGCGGTCAGATTCCGTTTCCAGATCGAAATACATGCCTTTTAAGGATTTCGCCAGGGTGGTCTTGCCGCACTGACGCGGCCCTACCAGGCTAACAGCAGGGTTTTTTTTCAGCCGCCGATTGATCAGTTCAGTCAAATCTCTTTTTATCATATTTGCATATTACAATATATTTTGTATTATGCAAGAATTATTTGTGGCTGTTCCGCTGTGATGTTATAAAGCAATATATAACAAGGGCTTACAGGTCATACAAATTAACGCCAATCCCATTGTGTTTCAGTATAATGACATATCCAATCAGATTTTCTGACTTGAGTATCGAAGGCGGTTGCGCACCGCCAGTCGATAACCGTCGGCATCCCTCTGATCTCATACTTGACGTTGCATATGAAATCACATAGAATTATCTTTAGAGACTTGAATATCTTAATCCTTAGTGTGATTTATAGTTATGGAAAAACCTCCAGAATCTAAGAGCCGTCAATGAAATTGACAAGTACGAAAACCTGTATATATCTCTTTGGTGCTCTGGCCGGTCTTTTGCTAATGGGCATTTGTCCAGGGGGGGGATCATGTTCAGACCCGGATAATCAGGCTGCTTTGGGGCATGCTCTTGGACAGGAGTGCTGTGGCCGGACACCTGTTTCGGACGAAGGTTTTCTTAGCTTTGAAGGTGAAGCCGCGCAGCATTCGAACCATGAGTGCTGCCGACATTGTTCTGATTTTCATTTTCACTTTGGCTGTAATGGGGTATTAGTTCCGCCAAACCAAACGAGGTCAATAGCATTTGCCGCATTCGCTTGTACAGGTGCCATTACAAATAATGCCGAGCTTTTGCAAAATGGACTGCCATCGCAATTGCCAGACACGGTCAATGCGGCCTTACCCCTGTTGCGCACAGTTGTTCTGCTGACATAATCCTCACCTAATTCACGTCTGTGTATTCTTTATCCCGTTCGTTTTTGAGTTATGGTGTGTCTGCACGTCCGCGTACAGGCATCTAATGAACGGGCTTTTGATCAGCATATTGGATATTGTGGGATTTTTTATATGTTCAGAAAAAGCTTACTTTCTGTTGTGACGCTATTGGTAATAGCTATTTCCGGTTGTACGGCTAACCGCAACGATTCACCTTGGGCGTCTGCTCGTCCGCTGGGCAGGGATTTCTCGACTTATCAAGCGACTGATGAAGCATCAGCCAAGAGCATGGATGCGCCAAGCATTGCTGAGCCTGTTGGGGTTGTCACATTGCAGCAGTCATTAGCGTATGCACTTTTGAATAATCCTGAGTTGGCGGTTTATGCCTGGGAAATGAGGGTAGCCGAGGCGGGGGAAATGCAGGCGAGTCTTTTGCCGAATCCGGAGATCGAAGTTGAAGTGGAAGAGTTCGGCGGAACGGGCGAGCGTAGGGGATTTCAAGCGGCGGGAACGACTCTGCAACTGAGTCAGTTAATCGAATTGGGCAACAAGCGCTCTCGGCGAATGCTGATTGCATCGCTGCAAAGCCGACTGGTTGGCTGGGATTATGAAGCTAAGCGCCTTGAGGTGTTTGGGGAGGTCGCAAATGCCTTTGTCGATGTTCTGGCAGCACAGAGGCAGCTGGGATTGGCAGACGAACTGGCGCGGCTGGCAGAGGAGGTATTAACCACTGTCGCGCAACAAGTCGAGGCGGGCAAGGATTCACCGGTCGAGCAAACCAAGGCTCAGGTGGCTTTGTCGATGGTTCGCATCGAAAAGAAAAACGCTTATCAACATCTTGCCTCGGCCCGTAAGCAATTAGCCGCTACCTGGGGAAGCAAGTCGGCTGCTTTTGAGCAGGTGACTGGCCAGTTTGAGGAGATATTACCTGTCCCATCTGAAAGCCAACTATTACAACTATTGACCCAAAATCCGGATATAGCGCGATGGGCGGTTGAGATGGAGCAGCGGCGCGCCATTTGGGACTTGGAAAAGGCCCGGGCTGTGCCCGATCCGTCGGTACTGGGCGGAATTCAGCATTTTAATGAAACCGATGACACGTCCTTTGTTTTTGGCTTTTCGATTCCGCTACCCTTATTTGACCGCAATCAGGCAGAGGTGCTCGCGGCCCAACACAATATCGCCAAGGCTCAACAGCAGCGCAGAGCGGCCGAGCTGGCGGTTTACACAGCGGTAGTTGATGCTTACCAAAGGCTTTCCAGTGCCTTTACCCAAGTTGCCGATCTTAAAACAGAGGTGTTACCGGGCGCGCAAAGTGCGTTTGATGCGGTGACCCAAGGCTATCGTCAGGGGAAGTTCAACTATCTGGATGTGCTGGACGCCCAGCAGACACTGTTTGAAGCCAAAGGGCAATATGTGCAGTCTTTGGCGGTGTATCATAAGGGCAGGGTTGAGATGGAACGCTTAATCGGACAGGGAATTGATACCATAACCGATATTCCAAAACCATAGATCGAAAGAAGGTTTGATACCATGATCAAGAAGAAAGTTTTCATAATAGTAGCTGTTGCCGTTGTGGGCCTATTCCTAGGCATAGTGATAGCGACGAATGGACCATCTCCGGCACATGATTCAGCCGATCATGCCTTGCCAGAACGTGACGATCACGCTGAGCACGACGACCTCGCTGAGGACGGGCATGATGAAAAT
This sequence comes from Sedimentisphaerales bacterium, assembly GCA_016934515.1. Taxonomy (GTDB): domain Bacteria; phylum Planctomycetota; class Phycisphaerae; order Sedimentisphaerales; family SM23-30; genus JAFGSR01. The sequence continues at coordinate 2,065 of JAFGSR010000038.1, read as the reverse complement.
GCTGCGGACAAGGATCATGATGATGATGGGCATGGTGAACAAGAGGGCGCGGCAATTCAATTAGATCTGGAGCAGATAGAACAATTCGGCATTAAGATTGATCGGGCCAAACCAGGTAAACTTGAAGTTTGGGTAAGTTTGTCGGGCGAGATCGCCTTCAATGCGAATAGACTGGCTCATATTGTTCCCATCGCGGGCGGCATTGTTCGCGAGGTTGCCAGAGATATTGGCGATAACGTCGTTACCGGGGAGGTTATTGCTTGGTTGGAAAGCACTCAATTGGGCCAGGCAAAAGTAGAGTATCTCACCAGGCAGGCAGAGTTGTCATGCTGTTCCATGGAACTCGTCCGGGCAAAGGATGTCCACGAAAACACCTTAAAGCTGCTGGAGACATTGAAGAGTTCGCCTTCGCTGGAAACTCTCCACCAGATGAACGGTAGTGCCATGGGGATGAATCGAAGCCTGCTGGTTTCGGCATATGCCGAGTTCACCTTTGCCCAAGAGACCTATTTGCGGGAAAAGGATCTTTTTGAAAAGCAAATCTCCAGCCAAGAAGATTTTCTCAAGGCCCAAAGCAATTTCAAGAAGACTGACGCCCAATATACCGCCACCCAGGACAGCGTTAACTTTGAGGTTCGTCGCGATTTTCTGGAAGCGAAACGTGCTCAATACCTTCGCGAGATTGAACTGAAAGCTGCTGAGCGAATTCTGTATGTTCTTGGTCTTAGCGATGAGGACATCAAAGGCCTGACAGCATTGGCAAAAAGTCAGAGCTTGCCGCCAGCGGAAAAAGAGGATTGCAACGATCCCAACTGTACAGAATGTGCGGTCCAAGCCATATCGAATGACCAAGGCATAAGCGACACCGAAGTTCGCAAGGCAAACGAGAAACTCGCCTGGTATCCTGTTCGTGCTCCATTTACCGGGACAATTATCGACAAACATATTACGCTCGGAGAGGTTGTAGGTGATGACGCTGATATTTTTGTGATTGCCGATTTAAGCAGCGTCTGGGTTGATCTTCATGTTTACCAGAAAGACCTGGTATCGATCGAGAAAGGTCAAAAGATCATTGTATCCACCTGTGAAACCATGCCGGACGTCGAAGGTGTAATCAGCTATGTGGGACCGGTGGTGGGGCAAGAGTCACGAACCGCACTGGCCAGAGTTGTTTTGCCCAATGAGTCGGGGATGCTGCGGCCCGGTCTTTTTGTTACCGCCCAAGTTGCCGTTGATGATATCGATGCTCGCGTGGTCGTTCCCAAGGAAGCTGTCCAAAACCTCCAAGGCCGGAAATGTGTTTTTATTAGAGACGAACACGGCTTTGAGCCCAGTTATGTGGTCTTGGGGCAAAGTGATAATGATTATGTTGAGGTGACTTCAGGACTCGATCCCGGCCAGCAATACGTAACCAAAGGGGCTTTTGAGCTTAAAGCCAAGATAATCACCAGCACCCTCGACAGCCATGCCGGCCACGGCCATTAAGAGGACTATTCATGCATAAGAAAATTATAGATGTCTCTTTGCGTTACCGGTTTTTTGTTATTCTCGCCGTCTTGGCGATAACCTTACTGGGAATATATCAATACGCTCAACTGCCCGTTGACGCCTTTCCCGATATATCTCCGGTTATGGTGCCGGTCTTTGCCGAGGCCCACGGAATGGCACCCGAAGAAGCCGAGCGTTTAATAAGCTTCCCCATCGAGTCTGCCATGAACGGCCTGCCTGGCGTCAAGCAGATAAAAAGCACCTCGGCGTTCGGGATGGCTGTCGTATATATATATTTTGAAGAAGACGTGGATATTTACTTCGCCCGGCAAATCGTCGCGGAAAGGCTCAGCGAAGCATTGGCTCAACTGCCGGAAATGCACGAACCGCCCGCGTTAGGTCCCATCTCCACAGGACTGGGACAGATTTTTATCTATTACCTGACGATGGACTCGGATGTCGATACCGACGGTAAAGAACCGGATACGTATCTTCGCGAAATAAACGATTGGGTCGTCAAGTATCAATTACAGACGGTTCCGGGAGTGACAGATATCCTCTCGATAGGCGGCCATGT
>JAFGSR010000037.1 GCA_016934515.1 Sedimentisphaerales bacterium | reverse complement strand
TGCCGGAGGCCTAAAGCGTTAAACTCAAAGGTGTTACAGTCAAAACGATGAATTATTTACCAACTTTTTCCGATGAGAACCATTTTTAAAGTAGCTGCGTTGCGGCGGGAATTAAAATAGATCCCTCGACTGCGTTCGGGATGACAAGTTGGTATGTTGAGTTTGCTTGGAATGACGGGTCGGGGAGTGGGGGGTTAGAGTGTTTGAACCCCCGGTAAAACCGGGGGCTAAATGTGGAAGAGCATGCTTGAACCAGAAGGCGGGTGTAAGCATGCCACCTAATACAGGAACCAGAAATAATACTGGATTCGGCGATTGCGCGGGAATGACAAGTTGAAGAGGTTGTCAGTTTCAGATTTTCTTTTTGGTAGATAAGCTGCGTCTGTTTTGTGGATTCTTACAAGGACATTTTAAGGAGCGATGAAGTGATCTTGTTTTGATTTGGGTTTTTCGGTGCCGTGGTAGCGGGTTACTGAACGGATGGTGAAGATGTCGTCCGGGTTGATGCCAACAACCCGGCTGGGGGAGAACTCGACCCGGCCGTCGCTGTAGAGGAGGTTTTGGCCTCGGCCGCCGTGGTTTAATGAGTTGGCGTTTTTGAGGTTTTCGTTTTCGTTCAGATCCAGCACCTGCTGGTTTTGGCTGTCAAAATTGGCAAAAATCGGGTTGCGGTCCGAAGCAATCGGAACCGCAGCCCCAGCGGGATCTTGCAGCGGTTGATCGTGCAGGATGAGCCGAAAACTGTAGTTAACCTGAATATCGCCGGCGAAATCCTGACGGAACTTCAACTTTTCGGGGTCAACTTTGATGGCGAAGCGGATGTTGTTGTGGTCAACGCCCGGGCAAAGAAACGCGCCGGGTTTAATGTATCCCTGCTTGACGAGCAGGTAATAATTTCGGGTGTTGGCGCCGTTTTGCTCATCGGCCCGGCCAACCGGCAGCCAGCGGGCCTGGGGGGAGCGTTCTACAAAAGGCATGCCGCCGCGATTATCCAGCGAATACTGATTCAAAGCCATCCCGGCCTGGCGAAGCTGATTAGCACAGTTTTGCTGTTGGGCGATCTGGCGGGCATGTTTCAAACCGGGATTGACGAAGGCAAAGAGCAGCATAACGCTGGCGGCAACGGCAACCAGATCACGCAGGTTACTGAGCACCCAGCGGCTGCGGGAAGTTGAGCGGTCGATATCGCGGCTGACGGAATGGCTGGTTGAGTGGGTTGTTGCCTGGGTGGCAGTGGTTTTTTCGGCAGCGAAACGCACTTGCGGATGATTTTTGATGAAATCCAGGGTGCGATCAGCCAGATTTTTCGGTGGTTCAACATCATCAAGCAGAGACAAATGCCCAAAATTTTGCTCCAGAAGCTGATTCAGCTTTTGGGCCTGAGCGTCCTGGGCCAGCAGCTTTTGGGTTTGGATGCGCTGACGGGGATCATCCAGATGCAGATGATAATCCAGCAGCTTTTCCAGTTTGTTTCTATCAGATTCAGTCATGATAATGGTTCCTTGATCAACCACCGTAACTACGTTCGTCGGGATTGACAAGTTCGTTATATTGATTAGAAAAATTTGCCACCGCCGAGTGCAGGCGCGATTTCACCGTGCCGAGGGGGACATCGAGGTGCTCGGATAACTCTTTGTAAGACAAGTATTTAAAGTAAGCCAGAACCAGTATTTCACGCAGGTGTTCGGGCATCTGGGCAACTGCCTGATGGACAATTTCACGTTGCTGTTTTTTTTCGAGGATTTGCTGGGGAGTGGCATTGTCGCGCAGGAGAGAGTCCAATAACTGTCCCGGATCATCATTGTCATCGGAGGCGGTCAACTGAACGGTGGGCCGACGAGCCCGGCTGCGAAGCAGATCGCGGGCTTTGTTGGAGGCGATGGTGTAAAGCCAGGGACGAAATCGCCGAGATGACTGAAAGCTTTCGGCTGAGATGTGGACCTGGAGGAAGGTTTCCTGAAAGACATCTTCAGCTAATCCCGGCTGGCGCAGGAACTTAAGCAGGAAATTGTAAAGAGGTTTTTCGTATCGGCGCAGCAGGCGGGCAAAAGCCGCCTCGTCGCCGTTTCGGAAAAGATCGAAAAGTTGTTCATCGCTGATTTCAGTCAATTTATGCTTTTTGTGCGTCTTGGGCTGCTCTGCAGGTCGCTGAGATATTGGAAATTCACAAAATATCGGATTTCTTCCCGGGACTCACGCAGAAAAGTTAATATAAGTTTCGCGATTATAGCACTTTATTCGGAAATTGCGAGAAGTCAGGGAAAATTTGATTTGGCGCCGGATTGAGAGAACGAAAGCAGCGACGGAAAGCTTTAAAGCATCGATTTTAATCTCTGGGCAGCGGTTTTGGGATCGGAATTGGCGATAACAGCTTGGCAGATGGCTATTCCGGAAGCACCGGCGGCAATGACCTGGGGGGCGTTTTCGCAGGTGATGCCGCCGATCCCGATGAGCGGGCCGGAGTAATTTTGGCGGATTTCGGTGATAAGTTCGGCACCTGCGACCTTGACCTGGGGCTTGGTAGGGCTGGGGAACATTGATCCGACTGCCAGGTAATCCGGTTGCTGGGCCAGGGCATCGCTAACCTCGGTGGGGTTGTGGGTGCTGGTGCCGACGATCAGGTTGGCAGGGAGAATTTTTCGGGCCTGGGTGACAGGCAGGTCGTCTCGGCCGAGATGGACGCCGTCGGCACCAGCCAGGATGGCCAGGTCCGGTCGGTCGTTCATGATGAATAATGCCCCGGCGTCATGACAGAGTTTGCTGATTTGGGTGGCCAGGTCCAGCAGTTCGCGGTCGGATTTTTCCTTTTCACGCAGTTGAAGGCAATCGGCGCCGCCCTGCAAGACAGCCTGGGCGGTTGGCAAAATCGGCAACCGGCAGAGTTTTTCGGTAAGCAAAACATAAAGCCGAACGTTGGCGAAACGGTTGCGGCGGCGGGTGGTGCTGGTCAGTTGTTTTTCCAGCTCGTAACCCCGGTAGCGTAATTTTTCTATCTGGCGGGCGGTTTCCGGGAAGTCGATTTTGGCGTATTCTTCGATGCAACGCAGAGCTTCGGGCAGGCGTTTGAGGGCGGCCTGGAGCACGGCGGCGGTGTCGGGGCGAGCGGATTCGGTGGGAACTGCTATCGAAGTGCCGACATCGCCCGGAGTATCGCGGGAGCTGAGCAGGTCGAGATCGGGCAGTTGGCTGATGATTTGGCAGAGATCGTGGCGCAATTGTTTGGCGATTTGGCTGTTGGGGGCATCGTCGCAAACAAACCGGGCAAATTCCTCGATCACGCGTAAAGCTTCGCGGGCACGATTGAAATTGGCATCGATGATTCTTAATGCAGTTTTGTCCATGGTTCCATTATACCGCAGCAGCCGGGAAATATAAAGCAGGTGATTGGCTTGAACAAAAAAGACAATTTTTGCCCCGCTGTACCTGAACAGGTGGTTACTTTTTGAACAAAACTCTAAGCCGGAGCAGGTAAACGACCGCGGAGAAAGCGGTGAAAGCAACCGTGAAGTAAACCAATATACTGCGGACCCAGCCGGCCCAGGTCAGTCCCTGGCAGTGGGCGAGGTAAAAAATGATGGTGCCGATGGTAAGGCTTTGCAGGAACATTTTAAGCTTTCCGACACTGGTGGCGCGGAAGTCGATGCCTTTATTTTCGGAAATATGTCGAATAATGGTGACCAGGATTTCGCGGGCCAGGATAACGGCGACCATCCACCAGGCCAGGGCGGTGAGTTCGGGCGGATACATAGCCAGGGTTATGAAGCCGCCGGCGATGAGGATTTTGTCCATGAGGGGATCGAAGCTGCGGCCGAACTGACTGGTTATCTTGTAACGGCGGGCGAGGGGACCGTCAATAATATCAGTCAGGCCGGCAATGATAAAAAGGATGAAAGCTCCATCCAGTTTCCACTTTTGCGGGTCAAGTGTTGCGGGATCGGCAAGTTCGTGCCGATCGACCATGAGCAAAAGCGTCAGAAAACCTGCGGTAAAAAACAACCTGGAACCGGTGATCAGGTTGGGTAGTTTTCGCAGAAAAGGTGAAACTTCGGATTTTTCTGTCATGTTTACGTTAGCCGTTCGTTGTTATAAAGATTCAATTTTGCGTGAACTGTTGCAATTCAATTTTACCGAACAGTTGTTTTGTTCAACTTAGTTTGTTCAACTTAGATAGTCAGGACCGGTAGTGGTCAGGCTTTGAAGAATATCCGGTGGCGATATAAGAACCATAAAAACAGCCATTTCACTGCCAGGGCGCTAAGAACCAATAGGGCTGGTTTGACCACTGGAAAAATCGACCACAATCCGTCGGTAAAATAACCGGCGATCCCGTCAAAATTCACAACATCCTGCAGGAAATAGATTGTAAGCGCATTTGTGCCAATGACAACAAAGAAAATGGCCCATTTGGTAAAATGCATAACATCAATAATCCAATAAAAGATTGCTAACAGTAACAAAGAGAAGCCGCCGGCGTAAAGTACGTAAGAACTGGTCCAGATGATTTTGATTATGGGAAACCCCAGTGCCCAGATTTTTCCCAGAGCCAGCGCGACGATACCCGCCAGGATAAGCAGGGCGGTTTTCTGGTGGCCGGAGCGATTGGTTCGCAGCCAGTGTCCGGCCAGGGTTCCCAGCAAAACGGTAGCAGTCGCCGGGAGGGTGGAGAGCAGCCCTTCGTTGTCGCCGAATCCATAATACAAGACGCCGGGCAGCAGTTTTTGATCGAGGAAGGAACTGAGACAACCTTCCATAGAGAAAACTCCGGCATCCGGAGGGCGGGGAACGGGGATGAAGGCACTAGCCAGGTAGTACAGAACCAAAATTGCACCAAAGACAATCGCCTGTCCGCGCCAACTGGTGTTCATTACCACAATAGCAGCCAAAAAGTAACACAGGCCGATACGCTGCAAGACACCTGCCCAACGCATGTTCGCAAAGTCAAAATTAAGCAGGCCATTGTAAATCATGCCCAGTACAATGATAACCGCGGCACGTTTGAAAATGTGCCGGTAAAGTTGAGACCGGTTTTGGCCTCGTTCGAGTCGGCGGGAGATGGCAAAGGGCATTACCGCCCCGACGATAAAAAGAAACAAAGGGAAGATCAGGTCTTCGAAATGGAAACCCTCCCATTTGACGTGATGGAGTTGATGCCCGAGGGACTGAGCCGTGGGATTATCGAAAAGTTTCAATAGCTCCCGGAAAAAAGCTCCGCCGCCGATGATCCAGAACATGTCGAAGCCGCGCAGGGCGTCGAGACTAAGCAACCGACCGGACAGATCGCTGGTTTTGATAGCTTGATCGGACATGGGTACTCCTTTTTTTTAAAAGACATTGTTTCTGGTTTTTCAGAGACATTATTTTCGACTGAATATCTAATCGATTTGGATGTTGCCGAGCAGATCGTAATCGTCTCGGCTGGTTATGGCCGCCGGGACAATTTTGTCGGGTTCAACAGGATCTTCAGCGGCCAGATAACACAGGCTGTCCATCTCCGGAGCCTGGCCCCGATGACGGGCGGCGAACCAGCTTAGTTGATCATCGAGATTCAGTTGGTCGATTTCGTAGTCCGACAACTCTCGGCAAAGCAGACAGGGCAGCGATTGGCCCACGAGCACATCAGCCTGTTCGAAGGCGATCTGCTGTTGGGCGAGCATCAGTTCATCGAGCCTCTGCTGCTTGAGATCGTCCGGGAGATGATTGTTCAGGCGGGCTGCTGCGGTACCGGCTTCCGGGGAGTAAGGGAAAGCGCCCAAAGCTTCAAAGCGGGTGGCTTTGACGAAATCAAGCAACTCCTGGAACTCCTGGTCCGTTTCCGAGGGAAAGCCCACGATCAGGGTAGTGCGCAAGGTGAGGTTTTTGATGCGGTCGCGAAGTTTTTGAATAAGTGTTTCGGTCTGGGCGCGGTTGATGTGGCGGTTCATGAGCTTGAGCAGTCGATCGTTGATGTGCTGCAGGGGTAGATCGATGTAAGGCAGGACCTTAGCGCAATCAGCCATGGTAGCTATCAGCGAATCGGTCAGGGAAGCTGGATGAGCGTAAAGCACCCGCAGCCATTCCAAGCCGGGCAGATCGTTGATCCGGGTGAGCAGTCCCGCCAGGCCATCGGGGTAATTGATATCGTAGCCGTAGCCTGTGGTTTCCTGACCGATCAGATTGATTTCCAAAACACCGTCGGAAATCAGTTCGGCAGCTTCGGCGAGAATTTCGTCGGGGTCTTTGCTGCGAAAGGGGCCGCGAATGGCGGGGATGGTGCAGAAGGTGCAGCCCTGATTGCAGCCCTCACTGACGCGTAAATAAGCCCAACCGGGGTCGGTAATACGCAGTCGGCCGCGATCCTGCTGGACAGGCCCGCGAAAGGAATCGACAAAAACCCGATCATTGGCGGTTTTTTCGGGGTGCTGTACGAGTTCTTTGACAATCCGGTCGATTTGCGCCCGGCCGGATAGCCCCACCACGGCATCGATTTCCGGCAGGCGGACTTTTAATTTTTCGGCCCATTGCTGGGCCAGGCAGCCCGTCACAACAATGCAGCCGGTTTGGCCGGTGTGTTTGAGCTCAATAACCTCGTCGATGGTTTCAAAAGCTTCCTGGCGGGCGGATTCGATGAAACTGCAGGTGTTGATGATGGTGACGTCGGCTGGATCGTCGGGCCCGACCAGCCCCAAACCACCTTCGGCGAGGGTGGCGAGCATTTTTTCCGTATCGACCAGATTTTTGGCACAACCGAGGGAAATGAAATTCACCCGAATCGGCTGGTCAAAATCAGAAGATGTCGCGGAACTGTCTTTCATCGGACACTATGATAGCGACCAGCCCGGTGAAATTCAAGGTTCCGCTCCGGCAGTTTAAATTTTGAAAATCCCCCTGTATTTTCCGAGATTTATCCGGAAAACTTCACCTCATCTTCATCTTCCTCATCATCTTCTTCTTCTCCTTCTTCTTCTCCATCCTCTCCATCCTCTCCATCCTCTCCTTCTTCTGCATCGACGTACTCGTATTCATATTCGTATTCATATTCGTCATCGTCATCGTCGCCCTGTTCATCGACGACATCTTCTTCCTCGCCCTCGTCCTCCTCCTCGTCTTCACCTTCCTCTTCTGTCTCTTCAACCTTGTCCGACTCTTCATCGACTTCATCGACATCGTCGATTGTGTCGGTTTCTACTTCGGGGGAATCTTCCTGATCGGCGGTTTCGTCTAAATCTTCCACCACTTCGGCTTGGTCATCTGCAATTTCATCGAGCGGTGCTTGAGGCGATTGATCTTCATCCTGCAACGCAATTTCGCTGACGGATTCAGCAGGTTCCAAATCAGATGCATCGGCGGCTCCGGGAGCACCGGAATAATCCTGCTCACCAGTGTCCTGCTGCAAATCGGTAAAGCCCGCCGCGGCATCGCGTTCCATTTGTTGCTTAATGCGTTCGTAGTCCTTAGCGGAGATCAGCACTTCGCGGGCCTGGGAACCTTTGTATTCGCCGACGATGCCGGCGATGGCCATCTGGTCGATCAAGCGCGAAGCCCGCGAATAACCCACGTTAAGGCGACGCTGCAGCAGCGAGACACTGCCCCGCTTGGTTTGCAGGATAATTTTAACCGCTTCGTCGAACAGCTCGTCCTTTTCCAGGTTATCCGGATCGATTCGATCCAGTTGCATCAATTCCGGGTGATAATGAGGCAAGGCAACCTCTTTGACAAATTTCATAACGCGGTGAATTTCGTCATCGCTGAGGAAGGTTCCCTGGGCTCGAACCAGTTCACTGGTGCCGGGTTGCAGGAACAGCATGTCGCCGCGGCCGAGCAGGGTTTCGGCGCCGTTCTGATCCAGCACGATGCGGCTGTCCATCCGGGCGGCGACGCGAAAACTGATTCGGCTGGGCAGGTTGGACTTAATCAACCCGGTTACGACGGTGGCCTGGGGTCTTTGGGTGGCCAGGACAATGTGAATGCCCACGGCCCGGCTCTTCTGAGCCAGACGAATGATGTGCCCCTCGACTTCCTTGGCCGAGGTCATCATCAGGTCCGCCAGTTCGTCGATGATAATCACGATATAGGGCAGACGCAGAGGAATCTTGGTTTTTTCATCCTCGCTGGAGGGGCAGAAGCGTTCGTAAATCTGATCCTTGGTGAGCCGATTGAAGCCGTCGATGTTGCGCACGCGGGCTTCAGCCAGCAAGGCGTAACGCTCATCCATTTTCACCGTCAGCCATTCCAGAATGTGCTCGGCACGTTTCATCTCGGTTACGATCGGGCACATCAGGTGCGGCAGGTCGCGGAAAATGTTCATCTCGACCATCTTGGGATCGACCAGGATCAGCTTTACCAAATCCGGCCGCTGGGTCAGTATGATACTCATGATAATGCTGTTGATGCAGATGCTTTTGCCGGAACCGGTTGTGCCCGCGATCAAAGCGTGGGGCAAAACAGTCAGGTCAACTACCAAAGCTTCACCGGAGGCGTCTTTACCCAGAAACAGCGGAATCTGCATTTTGCTCGGTTTGGAACCGCTCAGTTGCAACAGTTCCTTAATGCGGACTTTTTCTTTTTCCACGTTGGGCACTTCGATGCCGATGGTGTGTTTGCCCGGCAACGGCGCCACCACCCGAACCGCGGCGGCTCCGAGCGAGCGGGCCAGGTCGTTGGCAAGATTGGAAATCTGCGAAACTTTTACTCCCGGTGCCAGTTTTAATTCGAACATGGTAATCACCGGACCGGTCTCGGCATCGACTACCTCGGCGTTGATGTTAAAATCGGAAAGGGTCTGTTCGAGCACCCGGGATTTTTCTATAACGATTTTTTCCTGCAAAGAAGTAAATCCCCTCACCGGCTCACTAAGCAGATCGAGCGTGGGGAATTTGTAATCCTTGAAACCACCCAGATCGACACCCGCCGGCGGTGTCGCGGTAACCGGCATCTTGCTGCGCATGCGTTCGAGGACTTCCGACAGAGCTTCGATCGATTTCAGGTCTTTTTTATTCGACCCGCCAAAAATTTGTTCGTTTTTTTGCGCCGATACCGAATCTTTATCTCTGGATTCTGATTTAGCAGGCTGTTCCTGAGCGGATTCCTCGTCAACCAGATCATCCTCATCGAACTGTTCGTCCTCGTCCTCCAGCGTTTCTTCCTGGAGAGCGGTTACTTCGCGAATAGCTGCTTCGCGCTGCGAGGTGGGCATGACCGCGGTAATGGCGCGGGTGGTTTCGGCAATTTGCTTTTTGGCCCGATCGCGCACATTCCCGGCCCGCGAACCCACCCCGGCCAGCACCGGTCCGGCCCGGCGAAT
>JAFGSR010000036.1 GCA_016934515.1 Sedimentisphaerales bacterium | reverse complement strand
AGACGATTTTTATTACATTGCCGGAAGTTCGAGAGATTTTCAACGCTCAGCATCGCTGCCTGAGCAAACTTTTGACGCAGGCGTCTACTTTGCCGAAAGGGATAGAAAAATGAACCGCTTAAAACTCAACTGTTCCTTGGCCATTCTTTGCCTGATAGCCTTCTCGAATATCTGTGTTGGAAATCAAAACCAAAACTCCAACAGAATCGAATTGGCCAATAGTATTGTTCGTTTTGAATTTGAACCGGGCAACCTGGGCCTTGCCGCCATGGTGGACCTGAACTCCGACACTGATCACTTCATACCCATTGACGGCAAACACTCACTTTGGCAACTCACCCTTTACAATAACGATCAAAAACTAACCTTATCCAGTGCCCAACTCACCTGCTCTTCATATAAAATCAATGAATTGGCTGCCGGCCTCAAACAAGCCACTCTACTCTGGAATGACCTGGACCTGAACGACGAAAAAAACGTCTTAAATGTGAAAGTAACTGTTGAACTCCCCAACAACTCCGGCATCGCCTCCTGGCGAATCCATGTAAATAACGACTCCAAACTCTGGGGCTTATGGCAGGTCGATTTCCCCTATTGCTCCGGGTTTTTAAAATCGACTGAATATGATATTGCCGTTCCGCAAGCTAACTGGGGCAAACTATATCGCAAGTTTAACACAAAAATGTCTTACAAATACCCCTTTGGGTGGTTGATGCCCATGCAGTTCATGTGTGCCCTCAACGGAAATAACGCCGTTTACATAGCCACTCATGATCCGGGGGCATGGGTCAAAAGTTTTGTTATTGAACCCGGCAAGGAATTCTGCATAACCACAAATGCCGAAAACATGGCCGTTCCCGGCTCCGACTTTAGCGCTCCTTTCCCGGTGATGATGGGTGTTTATCAGGGAAACTGGATGAAAGCTTGCAAAACCTATCGTAAATTCGCTGTCACCGCACCCTGGACTGCCGAAGGAAAATTGTCCCAACGATCATCCGTACCCCAAAAACTCAAAGACACCGCTCTTTGGATGCTGGTTCACAATTACATCGGCCCTGAAAATGGAACCTTAGCAGAAAAAAATAAACCACTTTTAGACGCTCAAAAATTCTTCGATGTCCCACTCGCCGCACATTGGTACAACTGGCACCAGATTCCTTTCGACACCCACTACCCGAACTACTTCCCCACCAAGCCCGACATCGCAGATCAGGTTCATGACCTGGTTTCCCACGGCTTGGTTATCATGCCCTACATCAATGGCAGGATCGTTGACATTTCAAACGATGACTTTAATGATTCATATTTGCCCTATGCCTGCAAAAACCGGGATGGAAATCATTACACAGAAACTTACGGCAACGGCGTCAAACAGGCCCCTATGTGCCCTTATACTGAATTCTGGCAGAATAAAGTCGCCGATATCGTTGAACGTCTGGGAAATGACGTAGGTGTAAACGCAGTATATATCGATCAAATCGCCGCCGCCGGACCCGTCCTTTGCTTTGACAAATCACACGGACATCCCCTCGGTGGTGGCCGCTGGTGGTACGATGGTTATCGCGAAATGCTCAAAAAAGTCCAGCAGGCTGCCCACGCCCAAGGCAGAAACATGATTATCACCACCGAATGTGCCGCCGAACCTTGCATGGACGGCTTAGACGCTTTCTTAATCTGGATAAAACCTGATGACCGATCCATCCCCATGACTACTGCAGTTTATTCAGGCTATTCCCTTTATTTCGCCAGCCCCGCCTGGTTCCAGCACGGCGATCGCGCCTGGATTGCCGCTCAGGGACGCGCCTTCATCTGGGGTAGCCAATGCGGTTGGATGGGTTTTGAATTATTTCAACCTGAGCACGCCAAAAAAGCCGCCTATCTTAAAAAAGTCGGAAAATACCGCGTCGCCGCCCGGAAATTCCTGACCTACGGCGAACTCGTTGACACCGTTAAACCCACCAATAAAATCGAAACCATCACCGAAACCTGGCCCGATCACGGCGGAAATGCCCGCACCGCAACCCTTCCCAGCATCCAGGGAGCAATCTGGAAAGCCCAGGATAACTCTTTTGGCCTCTTCCTGGTAAACTACCTGGAAAAAGCTAACACCGTCGAATTCGACCTTGACCCAGCCAATTACAGCCTGACCAAAAAACTCTCCGAATTCACCGCCACCCAGATTCGCCCCGAAGGTAATATCAACCGCAACACAATTTCTAACCATTTTTCTGAAACCCTCGAACCCTGGGAAATTCGTCTTCTGGAAATTAAATAACCATGATTATCGCAAAAACCATCACCGAAACTCGTAAAATCATCGCCCACGCCCACACCACCGGCAAATCCATCGGCCTGGTCCCCACCATGGGCGCCCTCCACGACGGGCACCTCTCCCTCATCCGCGCCTGCCGCACCCAATGCGACTACACCGTCGTCTCCATCTTCGTAAATCCCACCCAGTTCGGCCCCAACGAAGACTGCGACCGCTACCCCCGCACCTTCGATGCCGACTCCGCCGCCTGCGAAAAACTCAACGTCGATCTGATTTTCGCGCCCGACACCAACGAAATGTACCCGCAGCAAAATCTCACCTGGATCATCCCCGAAAAACTCGGCGACCATCTCTGTGGCGCCTCCCGCCCCGGCTTCTTCCGCGGAGTCTGCACCGTCGTCAGCAAACTTTTCCACATCATCCAGCCCGACGTCGCCTACTTCGGCCGCAAAGACGCCCAGCAACTCGCCGTCATCCGCCACATGGTCGCCGACCTCAATTTTCCCGTCGAAATCCGCCCCATCGACACCGTCCGCGAACCCGACGGCCTGGCCATGAGTTCACGCAACGCCTACCTCACCCCCGAACAACGCATCCAGGCCTCCTGCCTCTACCAGGCACTCACCCTCGCCCGCGACCTCATCACCGCTGGCCAAAAAAATCCCGACACCATCATCCAGGCCCTCAAAAAACGCATCGAAAATCAACCCGACACCAAAATCGACTACATCTCTATTGTTGACAACGACTTAATGCATCCCGTCTCCACTATTGACGCCCCCGTCACCATCGCCCTGGCCGTCCACCTCGGCCCCGCCCGCCTAATCGACAATATTATGGTGGACCCCAATTCTCAAAAGCCCTAGAATTGCATGTTTGTGGCCGGGTAGCTCCGTCAAACCTTGCTTGGGGATGGTTCTGCCCTAATTAAAGTTTAGGTAGAAACGAAAATACTCCGAATAATGAAATATCGACTGTTAAAATCAAAAATCCATCGTGTTAAAGTAACCGACACCCAGATCGACTACGACGGCTCCATCACCATCGACGAAGACCTTATGGACGCCGCCGGCATCGTCGCTTACGAACAGGTCCTCGTCGCCAACGTCACCAACGGCACACGACACGAAACTTACGTCATCAAAGCCCCACGAGGCTCCGGCGAAATCACCGTCATGGGCGCCGCCGCTCACCTCGTCAACACCGGAGACCTCGTCATCATCATGGCTTACACCGACATCGACGAATCCCAACTCGAAAACCACAAACCAAAAATCGTCCTCGTTGACCAAAACAACCACGCCCGGAAATAATTTTTGCTCTTGTTGCTTACCAATATTTTTGCGCCGGCTCAACTAAATGGTAGAGACACCTGAAAACCCAAAAATTTTCCATATTACCCACATCAGCAATCTTGATAGTATTGTAAAAGATAAATTTTTGTGGTCGGACAAAAAACGAATTGATCTCGGTCGGGAATGCGAAATAGTAGGTATGACGGAAATTAAAAGGCGAAGACTTGAAGTGCACGAGGTAAACTGTCACAGCAATACCAAGGTTGGCGAATATGTCCCATTCAATTTCTGCCCTCGCTCTGTAATGTTATATATTCTGTTCAAAGGCAATCACCCTGATATCACTTATCGTCAAGGCCAGGAGCAAATTGTTCATTTGCAGGCTGATTTAAAAACCTCCGTTGTTTGGGCAGATAACAATGACGTTCGCTGGGCTTTCTCTGATAGAAATGCCGGTATGTATTTTGCCCAGTTCTATAAAGACATAGCCAACCTTGACAAAATAAATTGGTCCGCTGTAAGGGCAACTGTTTTTCGCGATATGCTGGTAAAAGAGGAAAAACAGGCTGAATTCCTCGTTCACGAATCGTTCCCCTGGCAGCTTATTGAAAAGATTGGCGTTTATAACAATCGCAGCAAGGTTCAAGTGATAGCAATGCTGGGAAATTCTATTTCGCCCAGGATAAGCGTTGAAAGACAATGGTACTATTAATCCTTCATTAGGCTCAGAGGTAAATATGTTGGAATTAACCAAAGGCGACATACTCAAAGCTGATACCGAAGCTTTAGTAAACACCGTCAATTGCGTAGGTATAATGGGCAGAGGAATTGCTTTACAATTCCGCAAAGCTTTCCCTGAAAACTTCAAAGCCTACAAATTTGCTTGCGATAAAAAACAACTCCAACCGGGAAAAATGCTGGTTTACGATTTAAATCGCTTCGAAAACCCGAAATATATAATAAATTTTCCCACCAAGGAACACTGGAAAAACAAAAGCAAAATCGAAGATATCGATTCCGGTCTTCACGCATTAATTAAGGAAATTGAAAAATATAACATCAAATCTATCGCTGTCCCGCCCCTGGGATGTGGGCTTGGGGGATTGAACTGGGAACAGGTTAAGTCGAAAATCACTAAAGCATTTGAGAATCTGCCTGATGTCCACTTATTGTTATTTGAGCCAACAGGAGCACCTGAAGCCGAGTTTATGGTTAAAGAAAAAAAAGTGCCCAGAATGACTGCCGGACGTGCCGTATTATTAGGGCTGATGCGCCGCTATCTGGAAGCCGTAATGGATCCTTTTATAACTTTGCTTGAAATTCACAAACTGATGTACTTTATGCAGGAAACCGGCGAAAATCTCAGGCTAAAATACACCAAAGCGCCTTATGGCCCGTACGCTCAAAACCTGAGGCACGTTCTTAATGTTATTGAAGGGCACTTCATTACCGGATACGCTGACGCGGAAGATTGCCCGGATACAAAAATCGAACTTTCACCTGAAGCCGCTGACCAGGCTATCCGTCTCCTCGAAAAACACCCCACTACTCGTGAGCATTTTGATCAGGTTGTAAATTTAATCACCGGCTTTGAAACTTCGTTCGGCATGGAATTGCTGGCAACAGTTCACTGGGTTGCCACCAGAGAAAACGCCGACACCATCGAAAAAGCAATCAAGGAAGCTTATGCCTGGAACGAAAGAAAGCAAATGTTCAAAAAAGAACATATTCAAGTCGCCTGGGAAATACTTATGCAAAAAGGGTGGCTCACAAAAACCAACTGACAAATTGCTTCAGAAATATTAATCTCTAACCTTTAAACCTAACGACATCTCACTTTGTTTTTGTAAAAATAGCTATATGGAAGTCCTGGAACACATTCCTTTCAACCTGGATATCGACGCCCTGCTGTCCAAACTTCGCATCGACCAGCGACCAAATGATATAAAACGCTTCCAGAACCTCGTCGATCAACTCACCCCCCAGGCCAACCCCAAAGCCCTCTACACGGTCTCCTTCATCGAATCCCGCAGCCACGACACCGTCACTATCGACAACGTAACCTTCACCAGCCGGGCCCTGCGAACCAAGCTCGATAAAATCCAAAGAGTCTTCCCCTGCATCGTAACCTGCGGCCGCGAACTCGACAACCTCAACCTCGACCCGGACGATTTCGTCAAAAACTTCTGGCTCGACACCCTCAAGGAACAAATCCTCAGACACGCCAGCACCCATCTTAACAATCACCTCAAACAAAAATTCGCTCTCACCCGCATCGCCTCCATGAGCCCCGGCTCCGCCGATAAATACGTCTGGCCCATCGAACAGCAAATACAATTATTCTCCATCTTCCCCCACGCAAAAAAACAAATCGGCGTCCAACTCACCCAAAGCTGCCTCATGATCCCCATCAAATCTGTCTCCTCCATCCGCTTCCCCTCCGAATTCGACTTCCACACCTGCCAACTCTGCCACAAACAAAACTGCCCCTCCAGAAAAGCACCCTTCGACCAACACACCTGGGATTCACTAATCTAGTCTTTGGTATAACTCTGCAAGTAAACTGCCTCGAAAATGATGTATCTTGATAGTTCAAGTTAAATTTGGTAGAATTATTAGCATCAAAAAGACTGAATTATATTTTAGTAAATGGGAAATGTCAGATTAATGTAAAAGAAAGTTGTTCATGAAACCTACAGTTCCTTTCATAGAATATACAATTGCAAATGCGTGTCGGGGTAGGGTGATCGTTTCGGTTTTAACAGTAACTGCAATGTTTATCCCTCTGGTGATAGCCGCTGGCCTAAAACAGGACATGGGACCGGCCAAGGGCCCAGGACGACAAAGCGACTTGAAGTATCTGGGGCAGTTGCACTCCCGACGATCCGAGGAAATCGGCGGTTCATGCTGGGGGATTTCGTGTCACTGGATCGTCGATCCACACGAACTGACCATAGTTCAGCAAGTCGAACAGCTTGCCAGGCTTGGTGCCAAATGGGGATTTCTGTGCCCCGACTGGAACCGCATTGAGACCGAGAAAGGTAAGTATGACTTCAATAGCCCGGCCCATCCACTCGACGATGCGATTGATAGCATGGTGAAGCGAAAGATCGCACCCATCATCCAGATCTATGGCGGCAATCAGCTCTATATGTCACTGAAATTGGATTGTAACAAACGGCAAATGGCAGACGCCGCCCTGCTACTTGACGATCCTGTTGTCCGGCAGGCGTGGCATCGCTACATGGAAGCGATGGTACACCGATACAAGACGTACGTACGCGTCTGGGAAATTTGGAACGAGCCGAACAGCGGATCTTTCTGGCAGAAGGCAGGAAAAAATTTCACGCCTTCGGTCAAGGATTATGGTCGTATCGTCAAGGAAGCGACCAGCGTCATCCGACGCATACAACCGGAAGCGG
The DNA here is from genome assembly GCA_016934515.1 of Sedimentisphaerales bacterium. Lineage (GTDB taxonomy): Bacteria > Planctomycetota > Phycisphaerae > Sedimentisphaerales > SM23-30 > JAFGSR01. The sequence goes on along the minus strand of JAFGSR010000036.1, from coordinate 3,063 downwards.
TGATCATTGCCGGATCTACTGCCCACGTTCGGTTGGATTATCTGGATGGTTTCTTGTCCAGCGAAGGTGTGGACTATTTCGACCACTGGTCTGTCCATCCCTACGGCGAATTGCCGGAATTAAAAGATGCAGAGATTCGCCGCGCACAGGAAATCCTTGCGGACCATGGTAGATCACCCGTGCTGTGGCAAAGCGAATGCGGCTTCCCCTCCAGTGCTGATACCGGCGGCTGGGGTTGGGGCGGACCCTGGAACGAGATTAAACACGCTAAGTGGGTGCTGAGGCGTCTGCTGTCTGATGCAGCGCTTGGCATGCAAACCTCTATCTATTTCGTGCTCAACGACTACCCGTGCTTGATCGAACGCGGTCCCGACCGGGGGACGATGGGTATCAACCGCAAAGGATTGCACTTCTTTGGTTCGTGGAAGCCGAAGCCCGCGGCCCACGCATTCCGTCACCTGGCCAGCCTGATCGACAACCGGCTGGAGCCGAAACCACTCAACATAGACTTGAAAATTATTGCCTCCGGCGGTTCGACCTATGTCGCCGGTAAGCTCGGTAAGGCGGTGGATCTGAGTGGTTCCGACTACTACTACAATCCCAGTCCAAAGTTCGACTTCGGCACCAATGACTTTGCCGTCGCGTTTTGGTATCAGTCCGACCATGTCGGCAGCGAGAATCCGTTCAATGAAGGGCAGATGGTCACCAAAGACAATGCTTCATCCGCCCGACCGGGCTGGGGTGTGAATCTAACGGGCACCGACCCGAAGGCTCCCGTTATCGCGTACGACGTCGACAGCGGTGGATTCCGATACGACCATCCAACCCCCACTGATGACATTACGGTGTATCATCACATCGTATTACAGCGTAACGGAGACGATGTCGAATCCTGGCTAGATGGCAAACTCGTCAGCATTAAGAGCGGTGCGGATCATTTGAATATTTCGACACCCTCATACTCGTTTGCCGTGGGGGCACGCGGTGTGCTATCGAACGGCACCCTTGTCTCCGGTGGCGGATACGGTCTGGATGGGCGGATCGACGAGCTGTGGGTGTTCAATCAAGCATTGATGCAGGATCAGATTGAGACGTTGATTGTAAGTAACGAGGTGTCTAACTCTCGATCAATTCTGGTTGCCCATTACCCATTTGACAATACTTTGAAGGATACGAGTTCGAACGGTCTCCACCTCACCACCGTCGGCGGCAGTTCGGATCCTATCCGCACATACACGCTGAAAGAGAAAACAACAGACTCACCCGTAGTGGTTTACTGGTTGGCCGTGCCGATGCAAACGGACTTCACTGCCGGCAAAGTCCAGATCCTTCTGTCCGGTAAGCCGATCGACGAGCCCGTGCTTGTGGACCTGCTGGACGGCTGTGTTTATGTCATCGATCCAATCGAGCACGAGCATCGTATGGTATTCGAGGGACTTCCCGTGGCCGATTCGCCCATGGTTCTGTGCAGCCGCCGACTACTGGAGTGATTCCGGGAGGTGAACAATGAACGCCTTGAGAAACGAAAGACTACGAATGAACCGGAGAAGATTTCTCCAACTGATTGGTTCTGGATCGATGGCGACCGCGGCATTTCCTATACTCTCTTGGTCAGATCCAGTTGAACTGGAAGATTCCATTGAGCCGATTCGAGCGAAAACCTTGTCATATATAGCCTCGATGCGCCTGACTGGCGATCCGTATGGACGATTTCGATACTCGACAAATACCACAAAACCAACCCTGTACAGTTCTACGTATGCTGCTATGACACGCCACCTCTATAACGATTTACATTCATTATCCGACCGGCAACGGCAGGAGTGGATTGATTATCTGCAGTCACATCAAGGGGAAGATGGTCTGTTTCGTGATCCGGTGATTGGTCGCGGTCAAGCGATTGAGCATCTCTCCTGGCACGTCACTACGGCACTACATTGCCTGGGTGTGAATGCACAAAAGCCTCTTACGTGGATCGACAAGTACAAAAACAAAAAAGTCTTAAAGAGCTGGCTGGACGCGCGGCGGTGGGGATACAAGGTCGATTACGCATCTAATATCGTGCAGAACCTTTGTGTTGCGCTGCAGTATGCGCGTGACTTCCATAATGACGGCGATGCCACCGAACCGGTGAATCAGATACTGGACTATCTTGCCAATCGCGCTGATCCGAAAACCGGTCTGTGGGGTAACGGCGAATTTGATCTGGATAAGGAAATCGACCGATCACGCGCGATTCAGGCGGCTTATCACTTCTGGCTGTTATGGATTTACGACGGGAAAATTATCCCCTATCCTGAACTTGCTGCAGACCAAACGCTCAAGACGCAAAACAAGAACGGCGGATATGGCTGCGGGGTACACAACCGTAAATATCCCTATCTGAGTAGTGCCTGTGAAGATATCGATTCGATCGATCCACTCGTACGTCTAATGTTGGCCACAGATTATCGCCGTGATGACATTGTCAAATCGCTTAAACGGGCCTTGCCTTGGGTCCTCACCAACCAGACCGACAGCGGTAGCTGGGTATTCAAACGTGGCCTGGACTTCAAGTATGGTCATTCCGAAATGTACGCCGGCGAAGACGTCGGAGGCATGTTCCCCACCTGGTTCCGCACATTGTCCCTGGCCTATTTGGGCAAAGGACTACCCGACAGTTTCGCAGGCCGGTACGACTGGCAGTTCGTCAAGAGCCCGGGATCGCATTTCTGGTGCGACGTGAAGACTGTCTGAAATGGCTGGCTTTGCAATACATAAACAGGCGGGAGCCATACGACCACTACCCCTATTCGGCTCGCGAACAAACCTGTCCTATATCAAAATCCATTCATAATCCGAACCCGTCCAGGCCTTAAAAATTGCAATGGGAAATACAATTTTAATATAGTAATATACTCAAACTGACCGTTTAATTGCCTTTATGTAACATAAGTTCTTTTGATTAAATGCGTTATAAGCGTTATGTTTTTTGTGAAATAATCTGTTGTTGCAGGCGATAACCGCCATTCGTCATTCGAATTTCGTCATTAAATCGTCATTCGGATTTCGTCATTCGTCATT
>JAFGSR010000035.1 GCA_016934515.1 Sedimentisphaerales bacterium | reverse complement strand
TTCAATCCCATCCTCAAGACGCCCATCAAGGGAGTGTAGCATGGCTGACGAGCAGGGAGGTGCAATTCGCCAGTCACCGGATGACCTGGCCCGGCTGCTGGGCGTCGACGTCGCGATAATCCATGAGCACGTCCGGGCTGGGGCGCCGGTGGAGGATGGAAAGGTGCACCTGATCCATTACGTGGCGTGGCTGATCCGGGCAGGCACAGGAAAGGATTCCTCGTCGAATGGCTGATCCGCGAAAATTGAAACCATCTGAGCTTCTCCAGTTGGTGAACTCCACGCCGTTGGGCGAGGTGATTAAATCATCGGCGTTCTATCGTCTGCGCCAGCGTGCGGGACTGAACGCCAGCAGCGACGGCAAGACGATGCACCTCTTGAAGTTCGCCCGGTGGCTGATCGGGCAGATTCCCGCGCCGTCGGCGAAACCGGCCATCCCGCCGGCAGCCACGGCCGGGCAGGCGCACCGCGACCGCATGGCGGCGGCGAGTCGCCAGAAAATGGCGTCGGTATCGGACATCGGCGAGATTCCGCCTATCGCCAACCTGGAGAGACGCGAATCATGCAAGAATGACCTGGCGTTGTTCTGTCGCACGTACAACCCGGAAGCCTTCACGCTTGAATGGGCGGAATATCACCGCGACGCGATCCGACGAATCGAGGAAAGCGTTCTCCTCGGGGCGATGTTCGCCTTCGCCATGCCTCGCGGCGGCGGAAAGAGCAGTTTGTGCCGCATGGCGATGCTCTGGGCGGTCAGTTATGCCCATCGGCGATATCCGTATTATATCGGGGCGACCATGCCCAAGGGGCAGGCAGGCCTTGACGCGGTGAAGGTGTTCATGCGGTTCCTTCCGAATTACGTCGATGATTTCCCGGAAATCGCTAAGCCTATCCGTGCATTGGAGGGGCGCCCGCAGCGGGCGGCGAGTCAACATTGTTGCGGGGAACCGACATTGATCGAGTGGAACCAGGACCATATCGTCCTGCCCACCGTTCCGCCGCCGCCGAATCTGAAATGTGCCGGGCCCTTGGCCCCCACGTCGGGAATCGTGATCGGTGCCAGTGGCCTGACAGCCGAGGGTATTCGCGGTTCGTTGCACACGCTGCGGAGCGGTGAACTGCTCCGGCCTGATTTTGTCATTCTGGACGATCCGCAAACCGACGAATCCGCCCACAGCGAAGACCAGAACACCAAGCGGCTGGAATTGATCCATGGCGCCGTTCTCGGTATGGCCGGGCCGGGCAAGAGCATTTCCGCCGTCATGCCCTGTACCGTCATCGCGCCGGGCGATATGGTCGATAAGACCCTTGACCGATCGACGCATCCCCTCTGGCGAGGATCGCGAACGGCCATGCTCGAGGGCTGGCCCCCGGAGAATCTTGACGAGTGGGAGAAGTATTTCGAGATCTACGACAACTGCGCCCAGTTGGAGCCGCCGGATTTCACCGAGGCGAACGAATATTATGAGGCTCATGCCAAATCGCTAGCCGGTACGCTTCGAGCGACGTGGACAGACCGGCGGGAGTGGGAAATCTCGGCCGTCCAACACGCCATGAACCTGTACCGCCGCGATCCGGTGGTGTTCATGGCCGAGTACATGAACGATCCGGTCGATCCCCATGCCGATGAACGCCCTCTCGATTCCGCGGAACTGCTGAAGCGTCGTAATGGATATTCTCGCGGCAAGGTTCCGCTGGACGTGCAGCACGTCACGGCCTACATCGACGTCCAAGGCGAATTGTTGTTCTGGCTGGTCGCGGGATGGTGCGAGGGGTTTGGTGGGCACGTGCTGGACTATGGGGTTTTCCCTGGGCAGAAGCGCCGCCGGTTTACCTTGACTGATGCTGGGATAACCTTGTCAAAGCAATATCCAGGACGGGAACTGGCTGGACGTCTGTACGCGGGCATGGCAGACTTGGCCGAGGTGCTTATGCCACGTCGGTTCAAGCGGGATGATGGAGCGGAATTATCCATCGACCGATGCTTGATCGACGCGAACTGGGGGCAGTCTACGGACGTAGTGTATCAGTTCTGCCGACAGAGTCCGCACGCTTCTCGCCTGACACCAGGACACGGCAAGTACTACGGGGCGAAGAATCGCGGTTTCTACGAGCAGAAGAAACAGAAAGGCGAACAGGTAGGTTTGCACTGGCGTATGCCGTCCGTCAAAGGTCGTCGGCAGTGCCGATATGTTGTGATCGATACGAACTTCTGGAAAAGCTTCGTCACGGAACGCCTCAAAACCGGTGAAGGCGATCGCGGAGCAATCCAGTTTTTCGGGCAACGCGGAAAGGCCGATGAACGGCTGCATGATCTTCTCGTGGAACACCTTACGGCTGAACGATGCGTTAAGGTAGTTGCCAATGACCGGACGATGGACGAGTGGGATCAGCCCGACCGGAACCGGGACAACCACTGGTGGGATTGCCTCGTCGGCGCTGCTGTAGCTGCAAATATGGTCGGCGTTACATCACAGGAACATCGACAATCACATCCACAACGGCGAAGGCGAAAGACGGTATCGATCAGTAAAGCCAAAATATCGAGGTAGAGGATGTACTGTACGCAAAAGCAAAGAAAAATATGACGTTGGTATTATATCTAAGGCTTGCGGACATGAGCACTAGAGTGTACTCTTTACTCATCATGTATGGAGTGACATAGTAATACATTGACAAGATTGTCAATACTGCAAAATGAGGTTTGTTAACATGGAAAAAGACGGGGCAATGGGTTCGTCATTTTCAGTGGGGGAAGACAATAAAGAATATGTATCGGAGAAATCTGGATTATTATCTCAAAAAGATGTACAGATAATTGATTCTCTTGACATGATGCTTGATTGCAATACATTACGGCTATCTATCCATGATAATAATGGTGAAATAATATATGCATCACAATCTACCAAAGATCTTTATAAGAGCTTAACTGGAAATTCCTTTTCTGCAGGAAAGTGTTATAATATTTACCATGGTATAAACAATAGGTGTCACGATTGTCCATTTGTTCTTTTTGAAAAGTATCAATTCGAAGAAGCTGTGTCAAAATTAAGCAAACGAAAGCCTTTCTGTGAAAACAGAATATCAAAAAGCACCCCATTTTATATTGAGCATCATCCTAAATTCACCAATGGTAAGATCGTGGGTAATATTGAGGTTATTCGAGAAACACCCCAAAGAGAATATGACCAGTTATATGATCTCGCAACAAAATTAAATTCAGCAGATCTCCCAGATGAATTATATGATCTTACAATCATAAGATTTCGCGATTTGGGTTTCCCCGGAGTGCGATTATATTTAGCCTTAAACGATAGCATATTGGTTGGAAAAAGACGAATTTTCAAAGAAGGTCCCCCACAAGATTATGAATTAAAAATAATTAAAGGACATGAACATTACAACGAGGGTTCGTTTTTGTGTTTTAATTCACCAATTAAACCCACTTTTGTTTTCATAGATTCACAAAAGGCAAAATTGCCTGAATGTTCAAGAGATATTGACACTGTTGGATTGAGGATTAAATATATTCCTGAAGATACAGATGAGGAATTTTTTGGGAAACGTCTCGGTTGGTTTGATGCTCCCCTTGAAGACAATGGCACTATTGTTGGAAAAATAACATGTGATATTACCGAGAAAACTTTTCTTTATCGTGATGATGTTCATACCATATCGGTTTTTTCAAAACTTTTCGCACAGGCCATTGTCAACCAACAAAATCGCCTGAGAGCTGCCCAACGATCAAGTCTCCTTAACGCGCATGAAACCGCAACACCCCTCCAATTTATCGGGGACAATCTTGTTTATATCCAAAGCAAGATCAGAAAACAAAATGAAATTGATAAAGATCTTGAGCATATTTTTGAAGACACAGAAAGTGTAATTGCCCATGCAACTTTTTTGAATACATCGGGAATTCACTTGATAACTGGCAGCAACAATTATGAAGGCGTATCGCTACACACTGATGTTTGCCTTCCAATAGTGAAGATGTTTCGAAGAAATTCCAACAAATCTGGGATAAAAATTGTCTTTGCAGAGGGCTTTACTGATATGCCAATTCTTTATGTTGACAAAATTGCACTTCAGAGAGTATTTCATAATCTTTTGAGAAACGCATTTAAATATTCTGAACCAAATACTGATATAAAAATATTGCTTAATACGGAAAATGGGTGGATAATCTCTGTATCGAATTGGGGATTGCCTATTCCGGAAGAATACAAAGATAAAATCTTTGAAGATGGATTTAGAACAGAAGAAGCAAGGCGATTAGATTTTGGCGGTACTGGACTTGGCCTTTATCTTTGCAAAAAAATAATTTGTGCTCTAGGCGGAAATATATTTGTTTCACATTGTAAAGGCCCAGTCATTATATCTTTCACTCTTCCTCGCAAACTAGCAGATTCAGATTGGTACAAGAATAATGAAGATCCTTTACATTGAAGATAATGAATATGTGAGTGAATCTTTGCCTCGCGCATTAAAAGAGCTTATTCCTACCCTAGAGGTAAAGGTTCTTAAGGGTGCAGATGACGTATTTGATTTCCAAGGTGACAAAGAGGTTGATATTATTCTTCTCGATATTATGATGTATTATGGAGATAGGTTAACCGGTAAAGAAACCGAAGATGGCTATTTGACAGGTTTGTCACTAATACCTCACATCATAAGTGTTCAGGGGAATACACCAATAATTATATTGACCGCATTACAGGAGCCGTATTTTAAGACACTTCGTGATAATGCTTCTGAATATAAACAAGTAAAGGAAATATGGATGAATCCTAAGCCGGTCAAAGATATAGCTAAAGGGATTATGAAATACTTTATTTAAGGAGCATTTAGGTAATGACTCTAGCAGCAAAGGTGATGTTATATTTTGCATTTCATCTAATTGCTTTTTTACCTGCTGCGGCAAGGTGGGTTATTCTTGCGCTAAGAAAAGACATTTCGGCAAAGGATTATTTTCTTTGCAGTGAATTTGCATTTTGGTTGATTAGCTGCCTTGCTGTGGCGTTTGTTGAGACTATGGTTCTTTCAAGGCTTAAACCCAAAAAAGATACATATCTTGCAGTTATGTTAGTTAGTCTTATTCTAATATCGTTTATGTTTATTTGTTATGGTATTGGTATCAATAATGAAAGAATGCAAATAAATTCATCCTCCCTATCATTTGGCGTATGGCTTATTTTTATTCTCATAGGCTTTGCGGCATTGGTAATTGGTTGCGTTGTTGTAGTGCTTCAAAGCATTATTGTATATGTACGAGGGAATAATTAATGGAAATGACTATAATATTTTTCACAGGATTGATTTTGTTAATCTTAATGATTTTATTTATTTCCGTACTAATTTTAAAAATTAGAATGATTGTTAAAGCCAATCGTCCAACTTTTCGAAAATGCCGATTATCCTTGAAAAAGGGAAAATCGATATCCTCGATTGTTTCCTCTTTGTATTTAATAGTTAACTATTGGCCAAAACGAATTGTGGACGCGGAAAAAATATTAAACAACCGACATGATATTGAAGACAAGGAACTTCTCCAAAGAATTATATTAAAAAGCAAAGATTTAACGCATGATTTGTAATATTTTCCGATTAATGGTTATATATTAGAATTTAAGTTCATAAAAAAAAGGCCTGTCGTCATTGTACTTAATTAGTGCTATTTCCTCAGGCACTATAAAATACTTTACTACAAAAAACGCCAAATGCATTGAATGTGAATATATTCATGATCATATCTACGGGGAAAAATCAAAATCAATCTACGCGGGTACTGACAAGGTTCTCAAAAACACGGTTATATAGTGGGGTATTCAGAAAGTCGTAAGAATCCCTTGTGGTCTGCATAGTGAATGGAATTCGGTCGCCATTAGAATCTAACCTGACAACAGTTGACGAAATCGAAGCACAGACGGGATTGGATTTTCTTCCTGAATTGCCTGATGAGTTGGAAGATAAGATCGAAGCGATGAAGGCTAACGCTTTGTGGAATTGAAAATACAGGAATACCATGAATTGACAAAACTCTATTCCATGGTATTATATTTTTAGTTTCGACCTCCGTTTAGTGGAAACGGCGGAGAGGATGAAGCCCGCCTGAGCCGGCGGATTCTTTTTATAGTGAGGGATAAGAGTAGTTTGTTCGGTGGATTCTCTTGAGGTGAAGTGACTCTCCTGTCTCTCATACGAATGTGTTGTCGTCCATTCTGAGCCAGGGACATTCACTCTCCTTGCGTACGGAACAGGACGGGGTAATCAACGGAAAGGGAATGGACATGATGCATGAATTTATGGCAGTGCTTAGCATGGTACGAGAAGGTACTCTTGCCTTACTGCTCTTGGGTAGCATGGCATTGGGACAGACTGTAACGTTTCAAGGTTTGGGGGACCTGCCGGGTGGCGAATACTGGAGCGAAGCAAGGGGAGTGGCGATAGAAGGATATGCTGTTGTAGGTGCGAGCAAGTCCTACACCGACCTTCGAGATGCATTCCGTTGGTTGCCGGGTTCGGGCATCGAAAGGTTGGGGGATTTACCCCAGGGCGCTTCCCAGCCTCAACCTTGGGGCGCGTCGGCGGATGCAACGATAGTGGTGGGCTACATGAGTTTCCCTGAGGGGGGGGATTCCTCCACGTACGGATACTCTTGGACGGCGTCCGAGGGTTTCTTCCTGCTCCCGTATCTCCACGCCGACAGCACAAGAGCCTACGCGAATGGTGTGTCAAGCGATGGTTCGGTGATTGTTGGCATTGAACAAAAGCTGACTGACAATCAAGCGGTGCGATGGCACGTGGGCGACAGCGTGGTCGTTGAGTCTTTGGGTTACCTGCCCGGTGGAAACTATAGTCAGGCGTGGGCTGTTTCAGCCGACGGGTCTTGCACCGTTGGCTATGGAAAAGTCCTCGATGCCCAGGAGGCATTTCGCTGCGTCGATGACGGACCGATGGAAGGATTGGGTGATTTGCCCGGTGGGATCTTCAAGAGTTTCGCAAAGGCGGTATCCCAGGATGGGTCCGTCATTGTTGGTTACGGAACAACTGCGGAAGGTTCACAGGCCTTTCGGTGGGATGAAAGCAACGGCATGGTCGGCCTTGGTCAAGAAACAGGCTCGGCAGAGGGAGTCTCTGGGGACGGCTCAGTGATTGTGGGTAACGGGCGAGGTGAGTACAGGGTGTTCATCTGGGATGCTGACAACGGAACGCG
>JAFGSR010000034.1 GCA_016934515.1 Sedimentisphaerales bacterium | reverse complement strand
TTTCTTCAAAAACCACCCCAAAACCACCCAACTTTCGCCCCTGTTTTTTGACAAAATTTCATCTTTTCTCATTTTCGGCCCACTTTTAGCGCCTCATTTTCGGCCACATTATGGACACCCCATCTCGACTATCAGGCGTTCGGCTGCCAAAATGGCAGTTCAATTTCGCTCCCATTCCGGCTTATACTATAGACCTGTCGCATCCACTTAATCCCGCCGATCCGGGATGAATTCGTTCGCTTTTTTGGAGCATTTTCTGCAAAAAAACAGGAAAATCTCGAACATTTTTTTGTGTCCCGGCAAACTTAATACTACAGCGCCACATATCTGTTTTTAGACTAAAAATCCGCGTTTTTGATACTGATACGGAGCCTTCGAACCCCAAAAGGTCAAAATAGCATTGTAAAATTAACCATTCGATACCCATTTCTTGATATAGGCACAAAACTATACTATAGCTGGTTCCCGGGCGGACAAGCTGGAGCGGAAAAGTTCCGGCCAACGCCCGCGGTCGGTAACAAAGGGGGAAAAAGGGGGATAAATCGGCCCTGGCAGGACGTTGTTGGTGGTAATGAGGGGATTAATCTTGACCTTATAGGACTGATGCTCTAAATTAGCTTCCGTCTGCCTGTCGCGGATAAGTGCTGTAAGTCATGGTGTTTAAGGGCTTTACGGTGCATTTTTAACAGGAGTACAACGGGACGCATGGACAACGGCAATGGGTAGCTGAAACCCGCATTAAGAACTGAAGGATGATTTTGGCATGGGTAAGCAAGTAAAAGTAGCGTTGGTTGGCTTTGGTACGGTGGGGACCGGGGTGGTAAAGATTCTGCAGAATCACGGCGCGGAAATCACTCGCAAGACAGGACTTACGTTTGAGTTGGCCCATGTGGTGGACATGGATATTCAACGGGATCGCGGCGTGGCGTTACCGAATGGGGTGTTGCATAATGATCTGGCTCGGGCGGTTGGGGACGATGCGGTTGATATCGCGGTGGAGCTGGTGGGCGGAACAGGAATCGCCGGTGAGATGGTTATGGATATGCTGAAATCGGGCAAGGACGTGGTAACCGCCAACAAAGCGTTGTTGGCTGAGCGTGGTGAGGAAATTTTTGCAGTAGCTCGTCAGCAGGGCCGATGTGTGGCGTTCGAAGCCAGTTGCTGCGGCGGTATTCCGTTGGTAAGCTCGATCCGCTCGGGATTGGCTGCCAACCAGATCAACGCGATGTATGGCATTGTCAACGGCACCTGCAATTATATATTGAGCGGAATGAGCAGCCAGGGCAAGACTTATGAAGTTGCATTGCAGGAAGCGCAGCAGGCCGGTTTTGCCGAGGCGGACCCGACGCTGGATGTCAATGGCGCCGACAGTGCGCACAAGTTGGCGATTCTGGGGACGTTGGCGTTTGGGAAGCGAATTGAGTTTTCGGATATTGCGATTGAGGGCATTGATGGTGTGGATTTAAAAGATATTCGTTACGGCCAGGAGTTGGGTTACGCGATGAAGCTGCTGGCGATAGCGGAGCGGTCGGAGAAATGTTTTTCGTTGCGGGTGCATCCGGCGTTTATCAGTGAGGATGAACCGTTGGCGCGGGTGTCGGGGCCTTTCAATGCGGTGAGTGTTTTTGGAGATGCGGTGGGTCATACTTTTTATTATGGCCGAGGTGCGGGGATGATGCCGACGGCCAGTGCGGTGGTGGCGGACATGATCGAGGTAGCCCAGGGTAACACCGGTCGGAGTTTTGCGTCGGCACCGGGATTGGGACGGCAAGCTGAATTAGCGCAGGTTTGTCCGACGGATAAGATAATGAGCCGATTTTATCTGAGACTTTCGGCGGTGGATCGTCCGGGGGTCTTTGCGCACATTGCGCGGATACTGGGCGAGAATAAAATAAGTATTTCAGCGTGTTTGCAGCATGAAAGCGTGAGCAGCGACAGTGTTCCGGTGGTGATAATGACCCATTTGGCCCGACAGGGTGATATGGATAAGGCGTTGGTCGAGTTGGAAGAGTTGGCGGTTATCAAAGCTGCGCCGATTTGCGTGCACGTGGTGACGCCGCCGAAAGATGGATAAGGAGCTAATCGGCAAGAATAGAGGAAGGATTGGTGCGATAGAGACGGAATGAAATACGCGATAGTGATAATGGATGGCGGGGCGGATGAGCCGTTGGCGGTGTTGGGGGGACAGAGTCCGTTCGAAAAGGCCAAGATAGTCAATACGGACTGGATCAGTCAGCACGGTCGATTGGGGATGGTACGTACGGTGCCGGATGGATTTGCTCCGGGCAGCGATGTAGCGTTAATGAGTGTGCTGGGATATGATCCGAAGGCTTATTATCGGGGGCGGGCACCCTTGGAAGCGGCGGCCCAGGAAATTGCATTAACGGAGCAGGACTGGATATTTCGGTGCAATCTGGTGACCATCGCGGATGGTAAGATGATGGATTATTCCGCCGGGCATATTGAGTCGGTGCAGGCGGCGAAGTTGATTGAGGATTTGAATGAGCAGTTGGGATCGGAGGAGTTGGAGTTTTATGCCGGGGTGAGCTATCGGCATTTGATGGTTAATCGCAGCGGAGAGGAATTTTCGGTGGAGACGGTGCCGCCGCACGATATTGCTGATGAGCCAGTGGCGAAGTATTTGCCGCGGGGCAAGCAGGGTAAGAAGCTGGTTGCGATCATGGAGCGGGCGGCGGAGATATTGGCCGATCATGAGGTGAATAAGATTCGGGGCGAGTTGGGTGAGAATCAGGCGACGAATATCTGGCTATGGGGTCAGGGTAAGCGTCCTCAACTTGATAATTTTCGGGAGAAGTTTGGAGTGCAGGCGGCGGTGATAACGGCGGTTGATCTATTGCGGGGGCTGGGCAAGTTGACGGGGATGCAACTGATTGAGGTGGAAGGAGCAACCGGTTATCTGGATACGAATTACGGGGGTAAATGTGAAGCGGCGATTGCGGCGTTGGCGGAAAACGATCTGGTGGTGGTGCATGTGGAAGCGCCGGATGAAGCGGCACACGGAGCGTTGGTGGCCGAGAAAGTCCAGGCGATTGAGCGGATCGATACTCATATTGTGGGGCCGTTGCTGAAGTTTTTGCAGAGTCAAAAGCAGTGGCGGATGATGGTGTTGCCGGACCATCCGACGCCGATACGTACGCGGGCGCATTCGGAGAAGCCGGTGCCTTTTGCTTTAGCGGGTAGTGGAATAATAAATCCGTCAGGTATGGATTTTAATGAGGATAACGGCAAGGCCAGCGGGTTGAAGATTGAGCACGGTTGCGATTTGATGGAATATTTTCTGCGTGTGCAGGGGTGAGGATAATGACGAATTAAGAAATCCGAATGACGAATCAATGTCGAATGACGAAATTCGAATGTTCAGAACTGAGGCGGTTTGTTGTATAGTGTTTTTTGGTATCAGACAGTGATTGGAGTTGGGTACTGGATTTTTTTGGCAAGTTAAGGATTTGAGCAAATGGAACTGATAGTATTGAAGTTTGGTGGGACGAGTGTGGCTGATGCGGGGCGGATTCAGCGGGCGGCACGACGGGCGATAAATTACAAACAGCAGGGCTTTAACGTGGTGATGGTAGTTTCGGCGATGGGCAAGACGACGGATAAGTTGATTGCCCTGGCGCAGGAGATTACGGACGATCCGCCGCGTCGGGAGTTGGATATGCTGTTGACGACGGGAGAGCAGGTGAGCATCAGTCTGATGGCGATGGCGATTAACGCCGCAGGACACGAGGCGATAAGTTTGACGGGCGGTCAGGTGGGCCTGATAACGGACGCGGTGCACACCAAGGCGCGGATACAGAATATCCATGCGGACCGAATCAATGAGGAGTTGGGCCGGGGCAGGATCGTGATTGTGGCGGGTTTTCAGGGAGTGGATGAGTCGGGCGAGATTACGACGCTGGGCCGGGGTGCATCGGATACGACGGCGGTGGCATTGGCGGCGGTGCTCAAGGCGAACCGCTGTGAGATTTATACCGATGTGGACGGGATATACACTACCGATCCGCGGATTGTTTCCGAAGCGCGGAAGATTGACATGATCAGTTACGATGAAATGCTGGAGCTAGCCAGCCTGGGTGCGGGAGTTATGCATTCGCGGGCGATAGAATTTGGTAAGAAATACGGGGTAGATATTCATGTTCGTTCGAGTTTTACCGACACCCTGGGCACGATAATAACACGAGAGGTTGAAAAAATGGAACATATAGTGGTTTCAGGAGCAGCGGTTAAGAAGGATTTGGTGCAGTTTGTACTTCCGGGCTTGCCGAATCATCCGGGTGTGGTGGCGGGCATTTTTGCGAAATTGGCGAATCATGTAGTTATCGTTGACGATATTATTCAAACGGTGACGGACGGAGGCACCGCCAGCACGAGTTTTACGGTCGAGTACAGTGATCTGTCGGAGTGTAAGGTGGTGGTGGAAGAAATTCGCAAGGAATATAATCTTAAGGAAGTGATATGTACGGATCCGGTGGCCAAGGTGTCGGTGGTGGGAGTGGGAATGCGTAGCCACACGGGAGTTGCCCTGAAGATGTTTCAGGCATTGGCGGATGCCAAAGTGAATATTAATGCGATCACTACCAGCGAGATTAAGATCAGTTGTATTATAGATCCGGCTGATGCGGACAAGGCGCTTCGTGAAGTACATGCGGCGTTCGAGCTGGATAAGGAAAAGTAATGATACTTTTTAATGACGAATTAAGAAGCCCGACCCGGCTTCGCCAAAGCGCTTCGCCGCGGCAAGATGATCAGTCACGGCAAGGCCGTGCCTCGACAAGCGAATCAATGACGAAGTTCGAATAACGACACGGAGCGGAGAGCCAGGTACGGAATGACGAAGGTTGAAAAATCAAGATTTAATTTTACCATGAAGGTCATGAAGAGCATGAAGATTACGAGACTGGATGTTCGATTCCCGGCCAGGTTGGGAATGACTTTGTTGGGCATGACAATTTGGTGCGGTGGTTGGTTGGAATTATATTAACCACCGGCAAGAGTACTTGGCGGTGCCACCCGACGAATTATATAAAGTACAAAACAGCTATGGTTGTTACGTACAAATTGAAGGTTAGGATTACGGATGAAAGTTCTTTCGATTACAACAAGAGCACCTCTGGGAAATACAGAAAGGTGATAGCCGATAGGGGTGTGCCGTTGGCTGCGGGATATGGAAATCGAGTGGTTTTGTAATTACGATATGAGGATTAAGAATGGATGCGAATAAGTATGCGGTAATCATGGCGGGAGGATCGGGGAAACGGTTATGGCCTTTGAGTCGCAAGACCCGTCCGAAACAGATTATTGATTTATTTTCGAATCAATCACTGCTGCGTCACTGTGTCAGCCGGGTCAAGGGTATTTTTGAGCCGGAAAATATACTGGTGGTTACCAACGCGGAATATGCCGATGAGGTGCACAAGCATCTGCCGGAATTGCCGTTGGAGAATATTCTGGGTGAGCCCCGTGGTCGGGACACAGCCAATGCGATAGGTCTGGCGGCGACGGTGTTGAGTTTGCGTAATAAAGAGGCGGTGATGGCGGTTTTCAGTGCCGATCAGATTATCGAACCGGTGGAGCCTTTGCAGGAAGCGGTACGGGAATCGTTTCGGTTTATCGAAAGCCACCCGGAGGCATTGTTTACATTTGGTATCAAGGCATCGTTTGCGCACACGGGTTTGGGTTATCTCAAGCGGGGCAGGGAGGAGTTGTCTCCGCACGAGACGGTTTCGGCGGTAGCGGCGTTTAAGGAAAAGCCTAATAAGAGTACCGCGCACAAATATATTCGGTCGGGTCAATACTGCTGGAACAGTGGGATGTTTGTATGGCGGGTGGATACGATTTTGGAGCGATTGGAGAGATTTTTGCCTCATAACGCTGAACGTCTCCATCGAATCGGTCAAGCCTGGAAGGGCAGGGATCGTGGGGTAGTTCTGGAGAAGGAATTTCCCGAGTTGGAGAAGATCAGTATTGATTTTGGGGTGATGGAGCGGGCCAAAGATGTTTATATGTGCGAGTTGGAGTGTCATTGGGTAGATATGGGATCTTATCAGACGCTGGCGGATAATGTTGGGCAGGTGGATCAGGATTACAACGCGACGACATCCGGGACGCGGGTGGAGTGGATGGACAGCAGCAATAATATTGCGATCAGTGAGAATCCGGATCATTTGATAGCGGCGATTCATGTTGAGGATATGATTATTGTGCACACCAAGGATGCGACGTTGATATGTCGTCGGGAAGAGACGGAGAATCTTAAGAGTTTGCTGGAGCGTATGGAGCGTAACGGCAACGATCGGTTTTTATAATCATGCGTTATTTGGCGGTGGATTATGGATTTCGGCGGGTGGGTTTGGCGATTTGCGATGGTTCGGAGACGTTTGTGTCTCCGGTGTGTCAGTTGACGGTGGAGGCTTCGCGGCCGGGGCAGTTGTTGGGGGAGTTGGGCAAGTTGATCCGGGAGCATGAGGTGGAGCAGGTGGTGGTGGGTCTGCCGTTGAATATGGACGGTACGGAAGGGGATCAGGCCAAGGCGACGCGTGAATTTGCCCGCAAGCTGGGAGAGTTTTTGGGGATGGAAGTGGCTTTGCAAGATGAGCGACTGAGCAGCAGTGCGGCAGATGAAATGCTGCAGGAAAGCGGGTTTTCCCGGCAGCAGAAAAAGGAGCGTCGGGACATGCTGGCGGCGTGCGATATTTTACGTGATTATCTTGATCAGCGGCGGATGGGCTAGAGGTTCTAAGTGGATTCGAAGGTTCTGGCGATAATATTTGTTTCGACGCTGATGCATGTTGGCTGGAACCTGATGGCCCGTGGTCAGAAATCGGAGATGGCATATCTGCATCGGCTTTGCCTGGCGTTGATGGTGTTGGGATTTTTGCCGGTGCTGGTAAGCGAGTTAATGGTTCGGTCGCTGCCGGGAGCGGTGTGGCTGAATCTGCTGATGAGCGGAACCTGTGGTGGGATTTATCTTTACGGATTGGGCAAGTCTTACGAGACGGCGGATTTTACGATTGTGTATCCGGTAGCGCGAGCGTTACCGGTGCTGCTGGTGGGGATGACGGATGTTTGTCGAGGTCAGATGCCGACGGTTTGGGGTTGGGCGGGGATGCTGTGTGTATCGAGCGGGTGTTTTTTGGCGCCGCTGCATTCGTTTGGTGAGTTTCACTGGCGGCGGTATTTTAATCGTTCCAGCGTCTGGATTTTGCTGACGGCGATGGGTACGGTGGGATATTCGGTGATTGACAAGATTTCAGCGGAGATGGTGGCGGTTGATTCGGCGGGACCGGCGACGGCGGCGCGGTATTCTTATGTGTTTTTTACGATTACGGGTTTGGTTTTTTTACTGATTCGCAAGTTGTTCGACCGGAATAAGCTGGACTTTGGTCAGATGGGTTGGGTCCGGCCGGGGTTGGGAGCTTTGTTTATGTACGCCGGTTATGGATTGATTTTGTGGGTGTTTCAGATGACCAGTCATGCCAGTTACGTGGTGGCTTTTCGTCAGTTCAGCATAATCATTGGAGTGATAATGGCTTTTTTGTTATTCCGTGAGCGAGGCGTGGTGGTGCGGGTGACAGGTGCTATGCTGATAACCGTGGGTTTGCTTTTGATTGCGTTATTTGGGGGCGGTTAAGCTGCTTTAGGGCAGCAGGCCTCGGGCGATGGTGGCCTGGGCGACGCGATCCACGGCGATATTCATGGCGGCATTGCGTATGGTGAGTTGGTTTTCCCGGGCGTTCTGATAGACATCGAGGAACCGTTGGGTCATGCGTTTGGCCAATCGCTGGTTGACTTCTTCGAGGGTCCACTGTTCGCGTTGGGTTTCCTGGGTGTATTCCAGGTAGGAAACGAAGACCCCGCCGGCGTTGCAGAGGATGTCGGGGATGACGAAGATGTTTTTCTGGTTGATGATTTCGTCGGCGTCTGGGGTGGTGGGGGCGTTGGCGCCTTCGGCGATTATTTTGGCTTTGATTTTGGGTGCATTTTCGGCGGTGATTTGTGATTGAGCGGCGGCGGGGATGAGGATGTCGCAATCGAGTTCGAACAGGGCGTGATGCTCGATTTTTTCGGCATGGGGGAAATCGGCGGTGGAGCCGCCTTTTTCGATGTGTTCGGCCAGGGCGGGGACATTGATACCCTGGGGATTGTAGAGGGTTCCGGCCAGTTCGGAAATTGCGATGACTTTTGCACCACGTTTGGCGATTTCGAGCGCGGCGACGGAGCCGACGTTACCGAACCCCTGAACGGCGACGGTGAGGTCGTTGATGTCGAGATTGAGTTTTTCGCAGGCGGCGATGATGGTGTGGACGACGCCTCTGCCGGTGGCTTCGGTTCGGCCGACGATGCCGCCGACGATTACGGGTTTTCCGGTTACGTAGCAGCCGCGGGTAATGGCGGTTCCTTCGGAATAGGAAATGCAGTCGCGGATGTGTCCCATGTCGGACTGGGTGGTACCCATGTCGGGAGCGGGGACATAAATTTCCGGGCCGATATGTCGGTGCATGGCGCGGGTGAAGGCACGGATAATGATTTCCTTGTCTTCGATGGTTACAGATTTTGGATCAAAGCGGATGCCGGATTTACCGCCGCCGAAGGGGACGTCGATGAGAGCGGTTTTCCAGGTCATTTCCATGGCCAGGCCGGCGATGTCGTCGATGGTGACATCGGGAGTCATGCGGATGCCTCCCTTGGCGGGACCGAGAGCGTAATTGTGCCTGACGATGAAGGCGGTGACCTGGATGAGTTTATTGTGGGAAATGATGGGATTCAGTTGAGTTTCGATCATTTCGCGGGGCCCCTGGATTTTCATTTTAAATTCAGGTTCGAGTTTTAGTCGCTTGGCGGTCTGTTCGAAGTTGTGTAGCGCGGTATGCCAGATGCTGTTTTTTGGTGCTGCTTTGATCATGGTTTCACCTCAATTTTAAAAACCTTTACTCAGGAGTATATTTTCGGGGGATTGAAACACAGGTTTGCTGCTACAACAATGAGTGGTTGAGTGCGGTTTGGGTCGTAATATGATGTAACCCTCATGCCCATGCCGGAATATATCAAAAGCTGGGGGGTTGGCAATAGATTTTTTTGGGAAGGGAAATAATATTTTGAGGTAAGGAATCCTGCGGATTTGCCGCTACAATGAGTTGGAAAAGGCGATTGCAACCGGTCGGTCGTCCCATTACAATATGGTTCGCGTCGAATTGGCGGACTGGAATATGGGTTTACGAGTGTATTTTGAATTGGGATATGAATAATTGGCAGAAACCAGGGAAAAAGAAGATGACCTTCTGGCGGATACCCGGATGAGTTTTGGTGAGCATCTGGATGAGCTGCGTAGTCGTTTGTTTAAGTGCATCTACGGGATTCTGATCGGGATAGGGGTATGTTTGTGTTTTGGGGGTGATATTTTTGCGTTTTTGTCGCAGCCGTTGATTATGGCGTTAAAGGCGGCGAATCTGGAAGAGGCGCTCTATGCATCGACGTTGCCGGAGCCGTTTGTTACTTATCTTAAGGTTTCGATGTTTAGCGGGTTATTTCTGGTATCGCCCTGGGTAATTTATCAGCTTTGGGGATTTGTGGGGGCGGGATTGTACCCGAAAGAGAAACGGTTCGTGCATATTTTCATGCCATTTTCGGCAGTGCTGTTTCTGGTGGGGGCGTCGTTTTTTATGTTGGTGGTGGCACCGATTTCCTGCAATTTTTTTGTAAGGTTCGGGATGGGGATTTCGGTGCCGGCGGTTTCGGAAGACTCGTTTATTTATAGGATGTTGGCCAAGATTGCCGCAAGTGAGGGTGACACGGTGGGGACTGCGGGATCGGATGACGGGGCGTTGTTCTCGATTAAGCTGGGATCGGAGGTTCCACCGGAGAAGATCAAGTTGACGGTGGATGGGGCCGAGGGTAATTTTGAGATTGATGACATGTATTTGCGGGTGCCGCGGAAATATCTGGGCAAGCAGGTGGTGGTGAGCTATCCGGATGGGGCCGGAGGCACCAAAGAGGTAGAGTTTTTGCTGGCAAATGCGGCCGAGGGTGGGAAAAAATCGCTGATCAAGCCTTGGTTTACGCTGCAGAAATATGTGAATCTGGTGCTGGTGTTATCGTTGGCGTTTGGAGTTGCGTTTCAGGTGCCGCTGGTGGTGTTTTTCCTGGGGCGGCTGCGGTTGGTGGAGATTCGCTCGCTCAGGTCGATGCGTAAGTATGTGTTTATCGTTTTTCTGATACTGTCGGCCATGATGACGCCGCCGGATGTTATTTCGCAGATAGCGTTGTGTTTGCCGATGTATGTGCTTTATGAGTTGGGGATTTTGATGCTGCGGTTCTGGCCGGGCCCCGATCTCAACCTTGATTAGAAGCAAGAGACGGTCAACACCTGCTGTGGTAACCGTTACGTACGAAGCCTCCTGCATCGTGGCCGGGACGTCAACCGAAGGCGAAATATCAAATGAACTGGTAAGAAAACAGATATGATTATGAAGAACAATTTTCCCGGAACGTTGTTTTTTGTCGGTGCAATTATTTTATCGGTGTTGTTTTTTGCCCCGGCAAAGAGATGCCAGGGGTGCTTTGCGGTTGTCGTGGGCAAAGATGCCTCAACCGACGGAGGGGTGATAATCGCTCACAATGAAGATGACAACCATCCCCAGGTTGTAAATCACTACAAGGTGCCGCGTAAAAAACATGCTTCCGGCGAAAAGGTAACTTTGCGAAATGGAGGCGAACTTGAGCAGGTGGAAGAAACGTGGTCTTATATATGGTCGGAGATGCCGGGGATGCTTTTTTCGGACGGCTACGTCAACGAATGGGGCGTCAGCATCATTTCTGATATGTGTCCTTCAAAAGAAGATAAGCCGGAGCTTACTGATGGTGGGATAGGCTATATGTTGCGTCGGCTGGTAGCGCAGCGGGCCAAAACTTCGCGTAAGGGCGTTCTGTTGGCGGGTGAACTCGTAGAACGTTTCGGCTACATTTACTCCGGGCGAACTTATATAATCTGTGACCCAGATGAGGGTTGGCTTTTTCACGTTGTCAAGGGGAAGCACTGGTTAGCAAGACGTGTTCCCGATAACGAAGTGGCAATGATAGCCAATACCTATACGACACACAGCGTTGACCTGTCTGATAAAGATAACTTCCTTGCTTCGGATGATATTATTGAATATGCGATTTTGCGGGGGTGGTACAATCCTCAGAAGGATGGACCGTTTGACTTTGCCGGGGTTTATGCTGATCCTGAATCGGCTGCGAAATTATCTAATCAGGGCCGACAGTGGTCGGGTATGAGATATGTTGCTACCGAAGCCATTCCGCTCAGGCCGGAACTGCCTTTTTCGGTGGTGCCGAAACACAAGCTTGGTGTAACTGATGTTATGCGGATAATGCGCGACCACTACGAAGGAACGGAACTTCAGTCACCGTCGGGGACAGCGAATCCGCACCAAAGCAGTGGGACTATTTGTAATGACAGGACCCAAACCAGCATTGTCATTCAGTTACGCAAGGGTATGCCCTTGGATATTGGTGTGGTTTACTGGGCGTGCCTGGCTTCGCCGTGCGTTTCGACTTACATTCCTTTTTACTTTGGCATTGCCGACTTTCCGGCGGGATATTGTTCAAGATCGCAACAACCATCAGAAGATTTTTACAAAACAAAGGTCGATTCCCCTTTCCGGGTCGATCCATTTGATGCCTTTTGGACGTTCTCGAGCTTTCGCGAAAAGATTGACAAGGTCTATCGCGATAAAATTACCGGAGTAAGGACTTTGTCTGGCGAAGTTGAGAACCGGGCTTTGAGTTTACAGAAGCCCCTCGAAAAGACAGCTGTGGAGTTGTACAAAAAGGATAAAACCGCGGCGATGCAGTTGTTGTCTAACTACTCGAAGGGGATTTACCTGTCTGCTCTGGAAGTTATGAATAAGACTTTCCCAGCTGAATGAAATGGTGAGACATCAATCTAACCGGCTAAAAGTGTGTCAAAGTCGGCGGGGGTGAGTTGGGTGAGGCTGTCGATGATTTTGTTGGCGAGGGACAGTTCGCTACGTTGGCGGGTGGTGGTGATGGCGATGACGGGCATTTGAGCGGCTTTGGCGGCTTGAACACCGGGGATGGCATCTTCGACGACTACGCAAGCGACGGGGGGAATATTGAGTTTCCGGGCGGCGGCGAGAAAGGTGTCCGGGGCGGGTTTACCGTTTTCAACATCCTCGTCGGTGACCAGGGCGTCGAAGTAATGTGCAACGGGAATGTGTTCGAGCATGAAATCCAGATTGGCCCGGATGGTGGAAGAGCCGATGGCCAGGCGGAAATTGTTTTGTTTGAGGTTCTTAGTGAGCTGTTCGGCCCCATCGAGAAGCGTAAGTTTGCCGGCGACCAGTTTCCGATAGCGACTTTCTTTCCATTCGGACAGTTCGAGGATTTTTTCGTCGGTCAGCGGTTGATCGGAGAGCATGGGAAGGATCTGATAGTTCTGCATGCCAAAGGTCTGGTAGAATAACTTATCGGTCATGGTCCAGCCATGGCACTCGGCCAGATCGTACCAGGCTTGCCTGTGAAATTGGCCGGTGTCGATTAACACTCCGTCAAGATCGAAGATGACTGCTTTGGGGCAGACAGTTTTGTTGTTCATAGAATTATTACTGATATCAGATTTCCTTTGGGATTTATGTAAATTTAAGCCAGGTGTTTTTCGTCGATTTTTCGGAAGGGTTCGATTTTTTTGGACATTTCCTGGTGATCCGGGTGGCCCATGAGAGCGAAGGTGGCGATTTTGCCCAGTTCGACAGCCGGCTGATCGTAAGTGTTGATTCCCATGAGTTCGCCCATGTAACTGGTGGCGACCTCGAACATGTAGATGAATTGGCCGACGGTGTAGGGAGAAATTTCAGGAAAGCGCACCGTCAAACAGGGTCGTTGGGACTGGATGAGCGCGAATTCGGTGGCGAGTTTTTCGCTGTTGATAAGTTTGCTCATTTTTTGTTGGCTGAGGTAGGCGAGTTCGGGGATGTCTTCGGCCGGGCCGATGGTAAGGTCGCGGTCGAAGGTTTCGGTTTCCAGGAAGGTGATGATTTTGTCGTTGGGGCCTTCGCGGTAAAGTTGGACCTGGCTGTGCTGGTCGGTGGTGCCGAGAGCTTTGATGGGGGTGGGTCCGACATTTACGAGGTTGCCGTTCTGGTCGTGGGCTTTACCGAGGCTTTCGGCCCAGAGTTGTCGATACCAGTCGCAAAGATCCTTGAGTTGAAAGGCGTAGGGCATCATGACGGAGAGGTTTTTGCCTTTTTGGTAAAAGGCGAACTGGATGGCGGCGTAGAGAGCGGCGGGGTTGTGGGTCAGCTCGGAGGGTTTGACACGTTCGTCCATATCACGGGCACCGGCGAGGAGTTTCTCGATGTCGATGTTGCACATGGCGGCACTGAACAGGCCGACGTGGCTGAGCACGCTGAATCGGCCTCCGACCCCGGCGGGCACTTCCAGGGTGGTAAGTTGCAAAGCGTCGGCGATTTTACGCAAGGTGCCACTTTGGGTGTCGGTGGTGGCGATGATATGGTCGGCGAGATTGGCTTGGGGTAGTTTGTTTTTGAGCATTTCCTGGATTATCAGGAATTGGCTGGCGGTTTCGGCGGTTTGTCCTGATTTGCTGATGACGTTGAAGAGGGTACGGTCGAGTTGGCCTTGGAGCAGGTCAAGCAGGGAGCCAAGCTGGACCGGATCAACGTTGTCCATCACGAAGAGTCTGGGGCCGGTTCGGGCCGATTGCAGGTTGTAAGTCGGGCTGTTGAGGGCGGTTTGCAAAGCAATGTTGCCCAGGGCCGACCCGCCGATTCCCAGCACGATCAGGTTTTCGAATTTCCCTTTGAGGCGGTTGGTCAGGTCGTGGACCTGTTGAGCCATCTCCGTTCGATAGGGCAGATCGCGGTAAGGCAGCGTACCCCCGGCTCGCTGATCCGCCAGGAGTTTGGTGATCTGGGCGATGCGGGGCTGGAGTTTTTCCAGTTCGGCGGGATCGAGGCCGTGATCCGGACCGACTGCTTCAGCGAGGGCGTTTTTGTAGTAGAAGGTGATTGGTTTAGTCATTTTCGAATCCTTTCCTTATTGACTACGGGGCATGTTACCGCAGATTACGCCGGTTAACAAAGGAAAATTTATCAGACCTATTTAATTTGCGGTGAAGTTGGGTACGCTGGGATTTCAATGGCCTTTAGAGGTGAAATCGATTAGTTTTGCTGCTTGTATTTGTTCGCTCAAGTTGAAAAGGAAGATGCCTATGTTGGAATTCAGCACCTTTGGATGGATTATCATTGGGATTTGCGCGGTGATGGTGGGTTTTTCTAAGACGGGAATACCCGGGGCGGGGATTTTGGTGGTGCCGCTGATAGCCCAGGCGATGCCGGCGATGAAGAGTACGGGATTTCTGCTGCCGATGCTGGCATTGGCGGACATTATGGCGATAATTTACTGGCGGCGGCATGTTCGGTGGGGTCATCTGGTACGGCTGCTGCCCTGGACGCTGCTGGGAGTGTTGATCGGGTATCGGTTAATGTTTCTGCTCGATGATCGCAGCATAATGCCGGTTATTGGGGTGCTGGTGCTGGTGTTGATAGGAGTAACGTGGTGGCGAGACAGTCGTGAGGATCCACAAGTTCCGACGTACTGGTGGTTTGCGGGCGTGATGGGAATTCTGGCGGGCAGTTCGAGCATGGTGGCCAACGCGGCGGGCCCGATCATGATAATTTACCTTTTGGCGATGAAGCTGGAAAAGAAGGAGTTTGTGGGGACGTCGGCGTGGTTTTTCTGGATTTTGAATTTGTCGAAAATGCCCTTTAGCAGCAAATTGGGGCTGATTGACCGGGCGTCGCTGATGAGCGATCTGGCGATGCTGCCGTTTATCATTCTGGGAGGACTGCTGGGGATTTATCTGGTGCACCGCATTCCGCAAAAACCTTTTAATCTGGTGGTTAAGGTGCTGGCGTCGCTGGCAGCCATTTTGCTCTGCCTGAGACCCTGGCTGAGCGGCGAAGGTTAAAAAACTTGCATCAGGGCGACTTTTGCCCTATATTCGCCGCGGTTCAGGCTTATGTGCTTAGCCGGTATAGCCTGGAGCCGGTTTGGAGAGGTGTCCGAGTGGCTTAAGGAGCAGCCTTGGAAAGGCTGTGTATGGCTTGTCTGTACCGCGGGTTCGAATCCCGCCCTCT
>JAFGSR010000033.1 GCA_016934515.1 Sedimentisphaerales bacterium | reverse complement strand
TTCAATCCTTCTGCCTAAGGCATCATAAGTGTAGCTGGCAACCGGGTCCGGGTCGCTGCCCTCGTCGGGGCCGTCGGGTTTGGTGATCTGGGTAAGACGATTTTCGTAATCATAATGATAGCTGTAACTGTTGTCATCGGAGCACAGATTACCGGCGTCGTTGTGGGCCATAGGGTCGCCGCCGTGGACCTTTTCACAGGCGGCATCAAACACAAATGCTATATGCGTCCACAGGCTTGGGGAAATCGAACTTTTATCGGCTGAATTGGACATGATATAAATATAACGTATAGGGCAATAGAAGCAATCGAGAAATATGAATGTCTTTTCCTTTTTTTCGGGGTAAATCTAAACCTATTCCAAGCAATCCAAAGAGCTTTTCGGTTGATACGTGAAGATGTGGTGGGGAAAGCTTGTTAAAAAAAAGGGACCCGATAGCTGCCGTAACAGCATCGGGCCCTTGTCCCATCCAAAAACTCCTACAATATCGTATGAGTCTGTATATTTTGTTGTAAAAAGAACTTACTGCGGTTTGGTAATGCTGGTAATGAGCACTTCCAGGTATTTTTGCCGATGGCCGATCCGCCGTTGTGAATCCTTACGTCGGCGAAACTGCATGGGGTGCAGCTTCGGTCCTGCCGCCTGGCCGTTCACCTGAGCAACCACCTTGGCCCCGGCCAATATCGGCTGACCCACCAGCGTGGTTTCGTCATCGCTGTAATAGAGCACCTGATCAAACTCGACCTCGGCCTGATCCTCAGCCAGATCGCGTAATTCCACACAAACCGTCTGGCCTTGTTCAACTTTATACTGCTTTCCGCCGTCTTCGATTATCGCGTACACTTAATTAATCTCCTGTATTCAAATTAATAACGAGCTACACATTATGTCAAAATATATGGATTTAGCAAGCTTTTTTTGCCCCAGCGTTACAAACAACATAACTCTTTCGGAAAAAACGACTTAGCGCTCAGTTGCCTGCCTCATTTGTTCGATATATTTTCCCATTTGCTCGCGTGCTTGGTGCGGATTGCCCAGATTTTGCTCGATTATCTTGACCACCGCCGAGCCAACAAAGACCCCGTCCGCTCCCGCGGCGGCCAGTTGCCGGACATGTTCGGGCAGACTAACCCCAAAACCTACACAAACCGGCACTTTGGTTTCCGCCTTTAGGGTTTTTACCAAAGGCTCCACCAGTTTACCCATGTCGGTGCGTATCCCAGTTACGCCCAGCGTCGAAACCGTGTAAATAAAACCGGAGCACAATTTTCCAATTTTCAAACGCCGTTCCGCACTGGTGTTGGGCGTTACCATATAAACCGTTTCCATCCCGTTAGCCCGGATGAATTCCTGTACTTCGTCGGCGTCATCAACACATAAGTCTGCTACCAGCACGGAGTTGACCCCGGCGGCGGCGGCGTCGCGGTAGAATTTTTCGCGTCCGTAATGGCAGATGAGGTTGTAATACATCAGCAGTCCGATCGGGATATCGCGATAAGCCTTGATCTGCCGAATCATTTCGAACGACCGTTCACAGTTCATTCCGTTTTCCAGGGCCCGGATGTCGGCCTTTTGAATGGTTGGACCGTCAGCGATGGGGTCGCTGAAGGGGATCCCCAGCTCCAGAACATCCGCCCCGGCGTCGATTGCGGTTTTGATTAATTCCAGCGAAGTTGCATCGTCGGGATCGCCCAAGACGAAAAACGGGATTAGAGCTGTTCGCTTATTTTTACTAAAAACATCGTGATAACTTTTCATACTGATCCACTTATTGAAAATTGAGTAGTCGAAATTGCCGGGCAGCGGCTGCCCGCTACGCTTTCTTTTTAATCGAATCGGGACGGTATTTCATGAAGGCTTCGACGTCTTTATCGCCGCGGCCGCTGAGGTTGATTATTATTATGTCGTCGGGATTGAATTTTCCGGCCTGGCTGATTACCCAGGCTACGGCGTGGGCGCTTTCGAAGGCGGGGAAAATCCCTTCGCTGCGGGTCATGTATAGGAAGGTGTCCAGCACCTCATCGTCGGTTGCTCCGACATATTCCACCCGTCCACAATCCTTAAGGAAACTGTGTTCCGGGCCGACACCGGGGTAATCCAGGCCGGCGCTGACTGAATGGGACTCGATGACCTGGCCGTTCTCGTCCTGGAGTACATAACTCTGGGCACCATGGAGCACGCCGACACTGCCGCGTTGGAGAGTGCAGGCGTGTTTATCGGTATCGACCCCGTAACCGGCGGCTTCGACACCGACGATCCGTACAGCTTTATCGTCCAGAAACGCAGCGAACAATCCAATGGCGTTGCTGCCGCCGCCGACGCAGGCAGTTATCAGATTCGGCAGCCGGTTGGTTTTCTCCAGGCACTGCCGGCGGGTTTCATCGCCGATGATTCGCTGGAACTGCCGGACCATTGACGGATAAGGGTGGGGACCGGCTGCGGTGCCGAACAGATAAAACGTATCGTCCACATGAGCTGTCCAGTAGCGAAGAGCTTCGTTGATGGCGTCCTTGAGAGTGCCGCTGGCCCCGGTGACGGGGATTACTTCGGCACCGAGCAGTTGCATTTTTTCGACGTTGGGTTTTTGCCGTTCGATGTCGGTTACGCCCATGAACACCTTGACTTCCATGCCGAAAAACGCCCCGACGGTTGCGGTGGCCAGGCCGTGCTGACCGGCGCCGGTTTCGGCGATGAGCTTTTTCTTGCCCATGTAGTTAGCCAGGAGTCCCTGGCCGAGGGTGTTATTGAGCTTGTGGGCGCCGCCGTGCAAGAGGTCTTCGCGTTTTAGATAGACCTGAGCCCCGACCCGTTGGCTCAGTGCCTCGCTGAGATACAGGGGGGTGGGCCGCCCGGCGTAATCGTTAAGCAGCCGTTTCAGTTCCGCGCAAAACTGCTCGTCGTCGCGATAACGCTCGAAAGCCTGTTCCAGCTCTTCCAGGGCCGGCATCAAGACTTCCGGCACGTAGTAGCCCCCAAAATCACCATATCTACCTTGTTTTTCCATTACCTGGGTTCCCTGTTCACTCAATTGTCAACAAAATGCCAGCCCTAATATAGCAGATTTTCTGCCTAATATACCAACCACAAAAGAAAATGCCCGATTTATCTGGAAAAATACAGTTTTTTGGTATTAAATAAGAGAATGAACGATATTTTAGCAATTCTGATGAGTTCTGGCGAGGTGATGTTGATCGTTGTGGTAGTCGCCGTATTCGTGGTTATCGCCACTCTGAAGAAGAAAAAGCGCTAAAACGTCGCCCAAAACCTTCATTTCTCTGCCAAAATGGCATGTTTTGCGGGGCAAAAGGGAAAAATTGACGTTTTTTTTTGCACTAGACGGGCTCAATGTCCGATAACAATTTATATGTAAATTGTTTCCAAGCGGGAAAGGACAGAAAATGCCCATGAAAATGCTGCTGAACAATCAGGAAATCAATACAGAATTTACCAACGAATCCACGGTCGGAACGGCCTTATGTTCGGTTCAGGATTATATTGCCGAAGACCAGGTGATATCAGCGATCTATCTGGACGGTGAGCCGTTAACGGCTGAACTGCTTAAGGAGTGGAAAAACCGACCGGTGGAAGATTTTTGCGAGGCCCGCATTGAAGCTCCTAAACGTAAAAGCTTGGCAGCTCAGGGTTTACGTTTGCTGGCACAGGGTTTAGCCGACAGCGGAGCCGAAAGGGAGGAAATTGGCGATCTGCTTTCACAGGGTCAACCCGCTCGGGCGATGGATAAGCTTGGGGAGTATCTGGGTCTCTGGAATAATGTTCAGCAGACGCTGGCCAGCGCCGCCCGGTTGATGGAGACGGACTTGGATAATCTGGAAATTAGGTTTGGGGAAAACGGCCCAGCTAAAACCGCACACGAGCACATCAGCGACCTGTCAACTCAATTGCAGGAAATCAAAAACTCTCTGGAAGCCCAGGACCTGGTGTTGCTGGGAGATATTCTGGAATATGAATTCGGCCCGCTGACCGAGAACTGGCAGGGAATGCTCGAACAATTAGCTGATAGTTTTGAAGAAGACAGATAGAAACCTTTAATCAAAATTATACAGTTGCTCTTGGTTCATATATTTCTTTAAAAGATTCCAGGGCAAAAGTATCGGTCATTCCAGCAACAAAATCAAACGCAATAATTTCTGGAACGAACTGGTACTTAGGATATACATCCTTCATGTCATCGACGAACAATTTTAGTATCTTATATACCTGTAAATTTTCCGGTATTTTGTCAGTCAATTTAAAGCATTTGGATTCCTTGAGGATTGATTTAATTTCCGCAAAAAGCAATTTAAGCAATTGGTCAGCATTTCTTTTATGCCGTTCTGCCTTATCGCTGTGATATATTTTATCCTGATTAAACTTTATAAGATTGTAATGCTTCAGTCGGAATTGGACATTTCCTGAATTTGAATTAGTATATATTTCAACGAAAGGAAGTGGCTATGAAGAACAAACG